>NZ_DJGY01000045.1:0-22724 GCF_002435675.1 Acetobacterium sp. UBA5834
CCACCGCCCCCGCCCCCGCCCCCGCCGGTACAACCGGAAGTGGCCTACCAGCAACCACCCCAGGCTCCGCCAGCAGAACCGGCTCGGGTGGTTCGAAATGATCCGCCACCAGCGGCTTATGCCCCACCCCAACAACCGGTGCAGGTCAATCCCTATGAATATCGAAAACTTGGTGAAGAGCAACCAATGAATATCCCTGGGGACAATCTGGACTTGCTGATGTCCGTGCCAATTCAGATTACGGTGGAATTGGGCCGAACCAGAAAAAAAATAAAAGATATCGCCGAGTTGACTTTAGGCAATATTGTCGAGCTGGATCGCCAGGCAGGAGATCAGGTAGATGTCATTGCCAACGGACGATTAATAGCCCGGGGGGATGTGGTCGTTGTTGATGATAACTATAGCGTAAAAATTACCGAAATAATAAAAGTCAGAGACAATTCTGAACAACAAAAATAGCAGAAATTAGTATAGATAAAAAATTCGAAGCATGAATTAAAAGGAGAAGAAAATGAGTAAAATTTTAATTGTAGATGATGCGGCCTTTATGCGGATGATGATCAAGGATAGTTTAAAAAAGGGTGGTTATACCGATTTTATTGAAGCCGAAAATGGCGAGATTGCGTTGGCAGAATACAAAGAAAATAGACCGGATTTAGTTCTATTGGATATTACGATGCCAGTGATGGACGGTATCCAGGCGCTCCAGGCGATTAAGGGTTTTGAACCCCAATCCAAGGTTATTATGTGTTCGGCCATGGGTCAGGAAGGGATGGTCGTCGAAGCCATCAAAAATGGTGCACTGGATTTTATCGTAAAACCCTTTAAAGCAGATCGTCTCCTCCAAACAGTAAATAGTGCCCTTGGCAAATAAAAGAAAGCAGGTCCAAATTGGGTTCTAGTGATGTATTTTCAATAATTCTAGCACTATTGGGGACCGTCGGTGTCATTGTTTTAACCTATTATGGAAGCAGATGGTATATTGAACGCTTCATCAAACGGCCGGGATCATTATCAGGTGAACACCATATGAAGGTCATCGAAAGATTAATTGTCGGGAAAAATGGTTCAATTATCATTGTTGACATTCAGGGGGTACAGTACCTGGTAGGCGTAACCGAACATAACATTCAAATTTTATCACAATTGGATGAACCTATTTCTTATCAAAAAAAGCAGGAAATATCAAAAGAAAGCTTTTTGAGTATGGTAAAATCATTTTCTCAAAAGGAAAAACAGAATGAATGATATAATTGAGACATCGAAAAAAAGAAGCGTGCTTTTAAAAAAAATACTGGTTAACCTTACGGTTATTGCCATTTTGTTTTCTTTGACCGCAGTAAAAGCCCATGCTGCCGAGTTGTCGGTGGAAGGTTTGTTGGCTGGGGAAAGCTCGGATACGGTAAAAATCATCGTCTTAATGACCCTGATAGCGATTGTGCCGACGCTGCTTTTAATGATGACATGTTTTGGCAGAATCATCATTGTGCTTTCGTTTTTAAGAAGTGCCCTGGGTTTGCAACAAACCCCGCCCAATCAGATTCTGGTTGGTCTCGCTCTGGCCATTACGTTTTTTGTAATGGCACCAGTCTTAACCGAGATCAACGAGGTGGCCCTGCAACCCTACAATGCCGGCACGATAAACACCCAGCAATTTTTGGATTCGGCAGTGGAGCCGATTAAAGAATGGATGCTGATGCAAACCACCACCACCGATGTGGATTTATTTAAAAGTCTGGCAATTCAGGCAGGCCAAACCGGTATTGAAAACATGCCACCAGCAGAGTTACCCATGACGGTTGTAATCCCTGCCTTTATCATCAGTGAACTGAAGCGGGCCTTTTTGATTGGGTTTTTGCTGTTTATCCCTTTTCTGATCATTGACATGATTGTTTCGAGTGTACTTATGTCCATGGGGATGATGATGCTGCCGCCGGTTATGATTTCTCTTCCATTCAAGCTGATGCTGTTTGTGGTGGTGGATGGATGGGGATTACTCGTTAAAACCCTGATTATGACCTATAATTAAGAAGGGAGCAGCAAATGAGTACAGGCGATTTAATTGGTATCTTTCGAGACGCAATCTTTACCGGGATGAAGGTGGCAGGTCCCATCCTGTTAATCAGCATGTTGGTGGGCTTGATTATTTCTATTATTCAGGCAGCCACATCCATCAATGAACAGACCATGACATTTGTTCCCAAACTGATTATCACCGCACTGCTGATGATTATTGCTGGTGGATGGATGCTTCAGCAGATGATGGATCTGGTTTTCCGGATCTTTGAGCTGATTGCCACCAAGATCTAACAGATAATATGGGTGATAGACATGACATTTGACATGAACCAGTATTTGATTTTTTTGCTAGCCAGCTGCCGAACGGCCGGGGTGATTTTTTTTAATCCTATTTTTGGCCGCAATAGCGTCCCCAGCATTGTCAAGGTTGGCTTATCTCTGGCCATTGCGATGTTTGCCGTCTTTGAGCTGGGAACGACCCAGGTGATTGATTACAGCGCCATCGAATTTATTGGGGCCATGCTCCAGGGCTTTATTATTGGAATTGTGATTGGTTTTATCATGACCCTTTTTCTTTCGGTTTTTCAGCTGGCTGGGGAGGTTATTGATATGCAAATGGGTTTGAGCATGGCGTCAATGTATGACCCGGCCACCAAGGCTAATATTTCAGTTACCGGAAACCTGCTGACCGCCATGTATGTGCTGATCTTTTTTATTTCAAATGCCCATCTGGCCCTCTTTACGGTAGTAATTAAATCATTTCAGGTTATTCCGCTGGGGTTGGGGCAGGTCAGTGAGCAGGTGGCAGTTTTTTTTATTGAACTGATGTATTATATCTTTATCTATGCTGTCCAGGTCGCTATCCCAATTCTTGTTACAGAGATCGTGTCCGAATTTGCGGTGGGGATCCTGATGCGACTGGTACCAAACATCAATGTATTTGTCATCAATATTCAAATAAAGATTATCATTGGTTTAGTTGTCATCTTCACAATCATCCCGGCATTGGCCAGTTTCATGACTAAAATGAATTTGCTGATGATGGAAAAAATAACTCAGGTACTGACATTTTTCATATAGCACAATAAAAATCGGAGAAAAAAATGGCAGGATCAGAAAAAACCGAAAAAGCGACCCCCAAAAAAAGAAAAGATGAGCGCAAAAAAGGGAACACCTTTCAAAGTAAAGATGTGGTCAGTGTGGTGCTGCTCTTTGTGGCTTTTTTTATCCTAAACCTGCTGGTGGCGTTTATTTATCAGCAGATCAAGAACTTATATTCAGTGCAAATGAAGAAGATCCTGACCATGGAGACCCTGACTGTGTCCGGGGTTAATCAGTTGTTTCGGGAGAGTGCCCTGGTGTTTTTTATTTCCGTGCTACCGGTGGCAGTGGTAATCATGATGGTTGCCATTATTATGTCAGGGGTACAAACCGGCTTTCTGGTAACTGGGGAGGCTCTTAAACCCAAATTCAACCGAATTAATCCACTATCAGGAATCAAGCGGATGTTTTCGCTGGGATCACTGGTGGAACTGCTAAAATCACTGGCCAAGGTAGTACTGATAATTGCCATTATTTATACCACCATTATGGCCATGATTCCGATGACACCCGATATGCTGATCACGAATATTGATGAAAATATGATGTTTATGATGGATGAGACTATGTCCATGGTACAGACCGTCTGTATGATTTTTGCGGTAGTGGCCATTCTGGATTATGCCTATCAGCGCTATGACTATGAAAAGAAACTCAAAATGACCAAGCAGGAAGTCAAAGACGAATACAAGCAGACGGAGGGAAATCCCGAAATTAAAGGCAAGATCCGCCAAAAACAACGGGAAATGAGCATGAGCCGGATGATGCAGATGGTTCCGCAGGCCGATGTCATTGTCAGAAATCCGACCCATTATGCGGTGGCCTTAAAATATGATGCCGACCAGGATGTGGCACCGCTGGTATTGGCAAAAGGGAAAGACCATATTGCTCTGCGAATTGTTAAAGTCGCCGAGGAAAATAAGGTGCTGGTCAAAGAAAACAAGGGTTTGGCACGCAGTCTGTATGAGTCTGTGGAGATTAATGCGTACATCCCGGCAGAACTCTACAAAGCCGTAGCAGAATTAATGGCGTGGGTTTATAGTACTCGTAAAAAGGAAAATGTCAAATGAAAATCATTCAGAACCTTGTCGTTGTCTTTGTAATTCTGACAATCGCCCTTATTATTATTCCACTACCTCCATTTATTCTGGATTTTATGTTTATTTTAAACATATCCATATCCCTGATTATTCTGTTAACCACGATGTATATCAAAGGCCCGTTGGACTTTTCGATCTTTCCATCGCTGCTCTTGATTACAACGCTGTTGCGACTGGCCCTTAACATTTCCTCAACCCGATTGATTCTTTCTAACGGTGGTGAAGCCGGAAAAATCATTGAAACCTTTGGTACATTTGTATTGGGCGGAAATGCTGTTGTTGGGTTTATCGTCTTTATTATCATTGTTATTGTGCAGTTTATCGTTATTACCAAGGGAGCGGAACGAATTTCTGAAGTATCGGCCCGTTTCACCCTGGATGCGATGCCCGGAAAGCAGATGTCCATTGATGCCGATCTTAGTTCCGGGGCAATTACCGATGCCGAAGCCAAAGAAAGGCGACAGAAAATTCAAACCGAAGCCGAGTTCTATGGTTCCATGGATGGGGCCACAAAGCTGGTCAAGGGCGATGCGGTTGCCTCGATGATCATTGCCGTGATCAATCTCGTCGGGGGGATGATTATTGGGATGCTTCAGGGCGGAATGCCCTTGGAAGAAGTGGTTTCAGTCTATACCATCGCTACCGTCGGGGATGGTCTGGTCAGCCAGATTCCAGGGCTGATGATTTCAGTAGCTACCGCTATGATTGTGACCCGGGCCGCTTCAGAAAATAACCTGAATGTCGATGTCAGGAATCAGTTTTTATCCCAACCTCAGGTTTTGGTTATTGCCGGGATTGGTATTGCAGCCCTGGCTTTTATTCCCGGAGCACCAGCATTTCAAATTCTGTTGTTAGCAGTCATGCTCAGTGGCTTTGGTTTACTGCTGATCCGTCGCTCCAATGCCCCGGTGGTGGTGGATGAGGTTGAGCAGATGACCCAGCTGATTCAGGAAGAAAGCAGTGAGGTTGATTTTTACCGGAACATCGATAATGTCTACAATATCATCGGGGTCGAGCCGATCGAAATGGAGTTTGGTTATTCCCTGCTACCGATGGTGGATGAAGGCAGCTCCGGTAACTTTATCGATCGGATCGTTATTTTCCGAAAACAATTTGCCATGGACATGGGCGTGGTTATTCCCACTGTTCGATTAAGAGATAATGGACTCATTAACCCCAACCAGTATATAATTAAGATCAAAGGCGAAGAAATTGCCAAGGGCGAAGTTCTGGTCGGCTATTATCTGGCCCTTGATCCGACCAATACCAGTGAACCCATTGATGGGATTGAAACCATTGAGCCAGCCTACGGCATTAAGGGAAAATGGATCACTGAAAACGAGAAAGAATTGGCTGAGGTTTACGGTTACACGGTTATTGATGCCCTTTCGGTGATTGTGACTCATATGTCTGAGGTTATCAAGAAGCATATGCATGAATTGCTGAGTCGTCAGGACATTAACACCCTGCTGGAAAACGTCTCAAAAGCCAACCCGGCCATTGTCGATGATGTCATTCCCAATATTATTTCGATAGCTGATTTCCAGAAAATTCTGATCAACCTCTTAAATGAAGGAATCCCCATCCGGGATATGGAGAGCATCCTGGAAACCCTGGGAGATCATGGTACCAGTATCAAGGATACGGACATGCTGACAGAATATGTCAGACAGAAACTCAAACGAACCATCACTAGAAAATACACCGATGGCAACAGCATCAAGGTTATTGCGCTGGATCAGGAAATTGAGAACATAATCCTCAATTCGGCGAAGAAAAACGAGCATGGCACCTATCTGGCCATCGACCCTCAGGTGGTGCAAACCATTGTCGAAAAGGTAACCGAGCAAATTGAAAAACTCAAGGAAATCATTGATCATTCGATTATTCTCACTTCCCCAATTGTGCGTATTTATTTTAAGCGATTAATTGAACAATTTATGGCAGACCTAACCGTCCTATCCTTTAATGAAATAGATACCAATATTCAGATTCAGGTGATCGGTATGATAAAGTTGGAAAACTAATCAACGCAAATCCTTCTAAGAATAAGGAGTGTCAGAATGAATGTTGCAGAAATAAATAGCGAAAAAAATGAACTAAGTGATAATGTATCGCAAGAACCGGCAGTCGATCAGATGCTTGAGCAGTCAGTGGAGACACCAGTGACAGAAAAGCTTGTCGATGAGAAGACGATGGCACTCTGGCAATTATATAAAGAACAGCGGACGACTGAAATCCGGAACGAAATCGTTCTGCAATATACCGGCCTGGTTAAGAAAATTGTGTTAAGATTTAAGGGTAGTTACAACAATTTTGGACAGTTGGACGATATGGTTAACCAGGGAATGATTGTCCTGATTGATGCCGTGGAAAAGTTCGACCCGGAGATGGGGAATAAATTTGAAACCTTTGCGACCTTAAAAATCAGAGGAGCAGTGATTGATTTTATGCGTAAGCAGGATTGGGTACCCCGCAGCCAGCGGAGTCTTTCAAAGGTGCTGGAAGAAACTTATGGCGAATTATATGCTGCTCTGGAAAGAGAACCCAGTGAAGCAGAAATTGCCGCCAAAATGGGTATATCGGAGGCTAATCTACAGAAGATTTTACAGCAGCGGCATAATGCCATTGTTTTATCATATGAAGAAGCCATCAACGAAAAAATGATGGAAGTTTCTCCGCTGATTACCGAAGAGCGAGCGGATGACTCTCCGGAATCCACCATCCTGTTTGATGAACTGAAAATGAAGTTGGGCGAAGCCATTGATCAGTTAAAGGAAAAGGAACGTTTGGTAGTCTCACTTTATTATTATGAAAATTTAAAACTTAAAGAAATCGCCGAGGTATTGGGTGTGACCGAGTCACGGGTGTCGCAGATTCACTCTCAGGCGATGATAAAAATGAGAAATCGCTTAAAAAATTATTGATAAGAGAACTATTAAATTAAAGAATTATTAATTAGGAGGTATTACAATGGACAGAGGATCCTATTCAGCCGCAGCTGGGATGTTATCCGGACAGCGAGCCATTAATGTTCTGGCTCAGAACGTTGCCAACGTTAGTACGGCCGGCTACAAAAACCAGTCAACAATCCAGGCAACCTTTGCCGAATACATGGCCTCACGGATGAGCACTGATCCCCAAATTGCTCAGGCTGACATTGGCCCCGGTGCCTACATTACAATTAACGACGCGCAGTATATTGATTTTACTCAGGGCGGTTTTGAAACAACCAACCGCTCAGTGGATATGGCCATTCAAGGTCAGGGGTTTTTCGTCATCCAGAATCCGAATTTTGGACAGGTATTGACTCGGAATGGTCAGTTTGAATTGGATCAACAGGGCTTTTTAACGCTACCAGGGGTTGGTCAGGTTTTAAACACAGTCGGTCAGCCGATTCAACTGGCTGGCAGTGATTTCAAGGTGAAACCGGACGGCACCATTGTTCAAAATGGTGCAGAAGTAACCCGGATCAATATCTCAACGGTGGCTAACGCTGCCGATTTAACCCCGGTCGGAGAAGGGTATTTTCAGAGTGCCACCGGCTTTCAATTAGCTCCGGCGGGAACCTTCAACCTGTTTCAGGAGATGATCGAACGATCAAATGTCGATATGACCGAAGAGATGAGTGACATGATTGCCAAACAGAATAATTTTACTTCGTGCACACAGATGTTAAAAATATTCGACAAGATCAGTGAAATTGCCTCCAATACCATTGGTAGAGTTGGATAATAACGGGATCGCAGTATTTCGGATAGCTAATACTGGAACGTAAAAGGAGAAAAACGAGCATGATTAGAGGATTTTATGCAGCAAAAACCGGCCTGATCAGCCAGCAAAATACACTCAACGTAATTGGAAATAACGTGGCTAATATTAATACCCTGGGCTTTAAACCTCAGGTGGTGGCTTTTGCATCGCTCTTATATGAAAACATCAACGGTGGAGCCGGTGCTGACATCAGTACGGGACACGGTGCCAAAGTACAGAAAATCGGGATTGATTTTACCCAGGGGGAACTGGAACCCACCCGAAGAGAGATGGACTGTGCCATCCAAGGTGACGGCTTTTTCGGAATTCTTAATCGGGAAACAAATGTCGTTACCTATACCCGGGATGGCGTCTTTCACGCCAGCGTCGAAGGTGATCAAAAATATCTGGTGGATATCAGCGGTAACTATGTCTTGGGGAAAGACAACAACCGAATCAATATCACTGCTGGCTATGACAGTGAATTAATTGGGGTCTTTTCATTTCCCAACCGTTATGGTCTGGAATTGTTGGGAACCAACCAATTTGCGCCGACACCAGATTCGGGCGCCGCTCAGTTAGACAACGTCAGCATTATCAGAACCGGCTATATTGAATCATCGGCCACCGATTCGGCTACCGAAATGGTTAAAGTGCTTCAGGCTAACAGTGCTTTTTCGTTTAATTCAAGAATTATCCAATCCACGGATGATATGGAAAAGACGGTAAATCAACTTAGATAAATAAGATGGAATAAAGAAAAAGCGTAGGGAAAAGGGGATGGATTATGTGTGAGGAGAATGCCAAAACAGAACATGCAGCTTTGATTGAAGTCAGTGTCAGTGATGATAAAAAACAGGCTTTTATCAAGCTGGAAAAGCAGGAAGAAGGCAATACCGTTTTTACCAGAGAAGAGTTGCTGGCGGCTCTGGCTGAGAACCAGATTGTTCATGGCATTATTGAAAGTGCTGTGGAAAAGCTGGCCCAGCGACCGATTTACAAGATCCGGATCAAGGTAGCCGAAGCTACCGAACCGATTGATGGCAACGATGGGGTAGTTAATCTGCTGGTCAAAAAAGATGCCGACTACAAACCGGAATACAGTGAAGATGAAACCATTGATTATAAAAACCTCAATTATTTTCAGATGGTCAAAAAGGGTCAGGTTTTATGCGAAATCACCAAAGAAACCCAGGGAATTGAAGGCAAAGATATTTATGGACAGCCGATACCGGCCCATAAAGGAAGAAAGCCGCTGGTGCCAGCGGGTAAAAACACCACTCTGACCGCCGATGAATCGAAGCTTCTGGCTGATTGTGACGGCATCATCAAATTTATCAATACCATTAACATTGATGAGATGATGCACATTCGCAAGAACATCGATTTCTCCACTGGGAATATTAATTTTCCAGGGGATGTGACCATTGATGGGGATGTCAGCAGCGGTTTTTCGGTGAAAGCCGGGGGCAACCTGATTATCAAAGGGGTCGTTGAAGATGCTAAAATCGAGGCTGCCGGGAATGTGGTCATCGCCAAGGGCATCTATGGTGGAAGTTCCGGTGATGTGATTGTCGGTCAGGATCTCCGCTGCAATTACATCGAAAATGCTGTTTTGCACGTTGACGGTGATATTACCGTGGATTACATTATTGATGGAAAAATCACCTGTAATGGTAATATCTATCTATCTGGCAGCAAAGAACTGGTCGTTGGCGGCGAGATTCAACTACTGGGTGAGCTGGTCGCCAGAGATATTGGCAATGATCGGGAATATCCCACCGTTATTCGGATTCTGGGAGAAAAAATCATTGATCAGGATGAAATTGACAGATTGCGCATTAAAGCCGAAGAAACCCAGCTAAAGCTGGCTGACAGCAGCGAAAAAGAAGCCCAGGTCACGGCCCTGTTGCTGGCACAGGAAAAAAAGGACATGCTCAACCGTAAGCACGACAGTCCTGCAATGGAACAGATCGCTACCCTGAAAAAACAGATTGATCGACAGGTACTGACCCTGAAAAAAGAAATCGCAGAAATAGAAAGCGCCATTGCATATGTCGAAAAAAAGGCCAGTATCAGTTATTACGGATCGGTTTCGGCCAAGCGAAAACTCTACCGGGGCACCCGAATTTATTTTGGTGAGATGCCCTTTTCATTCGAGTTTGACAGCCTGGAACATTGCAAAATATATTGGGATAATGATACGATTATAAATGGGATGCTGTAGTAAGGAAAAATGATTGAGGAGAAAGAGGTACAAATTTGTTTGAGAATTATGATGAACTAAATGAAATGCAAATTGATATGCTCCGGGAGATCGGTAATATTGGAGCTGGCAATGCGGCTACCGCCCTGGCCACAATCCTGGATGAAAAGGTGGACATGAGTGTTCCCTCGGTTCGGATCACTGGCTTTGACGAGGCAGTTGCTAATCTGGGCGGGGCCGAAACCATGACCGTGGCGGTGCTGGTCAATTTCAGCGGTGATGCCCACGGGATGATTATGTTTTTACTTAATGTGGAAGATGCCAAAAGCATTATGGACATTCTGGTGGGTGAAGATGATGATGAAGATGGACTCAGCGAAATGAAAATTTCCGGCATCAAAGAAATCGGAAATATTCTGGCTTCCTCCTATGTCAATGCCATTTCGGCATTAACGGGACTGACCATCGAGGTATCGGTTCCCTATGTGGCCATCGACATGGTCGGGGCTCTGATGAGTGTGCCGATTATTGAGTTTGGTGCAATTGGTGACAAATTAATGTTTATTGAAGAAAATTTCCTGGGCGAAACCAACGATTTAAAGAGCAACATGATTATGTTTGCCGAAATCAATACATTAAAAACGATTATGCAAAAACTAGGGCTGGAAATATGAGTCAGGCAATTGTAATTGGAATATCGGATTATAAATTAGCCAAGGGCCCGGAGGTATTGGTCACCTATGCTTTGGGTTCCTGTGTGGGCGTCTGTCTGTACGACAAAGTCACAAAGCTCGGCGGCTTATCGCATATTATGCTGCCGGACAGTACTAATTTTTCAAATAAGGATATCAATCGCAAAAAATTTGCGGATACCGCCATTGTGGATCTGGTTGACGAGATGAAACGAGCCGGATGCGGCAACAACCGCATCGTTGCAAAAATTGCCGGTGGTGCTCAAATGTTTGAGGTTCAGCCCGGCAGTAAGCTGGGAGCCATCGGGGAACGCAATATTCTTTGTGTCAAGCAGGTACTGAGCCAGCTGCGGATTCCCATTCTGGCCGAAGATACCGGACTTAATTTTGGACGAACCCAATATTTTGATCTGGCTACGGGCGTTATGAAGATACAGTCCCTGAATCGCCGGATTGAGGAATTTTAAAGCTAGTTCAGCTGAATATAGTATTATTTCGTAGGGGCGATCCGAGATCGCCCGCACACGACTTGAATAATTCGATCAGTTCAATTTGCAAGGTCCTTTAATTTATTAATATGGTTTTAAATCAAAATAACCAATTATTTGTTGAGCACTTTGTGCCCAACATTTTTTTTGAATATAAATTCACGGCTTCATTCACAATAAGTTTAAACGCCATTAATCAGGGTAAAAAAAGAACAAGAATTTTGTCAAAGAGATGAATAAATTAGGGTGTACCTTTTTAGGCGTTTCAAGTATAATGGTTACAATGAAAACTTTAAAAAATATTTGAAGAGGAGATTTATAATGGCAGAAAATGTTGTAGATAATTACAATCTGGAAGAAGATACTCAGCACGGTAGATTTCTAACCTTTTCCTTAGAAGATGAAGTATTTGGCATTGAAATAAAATATGTAACGGAAATTATTGGCATGCAGTCAATAACCAAGGTGCCGGAAGTACCAACCTATATTAAAGGGATCATCAATCTGCGGGGTAAAATTATACCAGTGCTTGATGTCCGGCTGCAGTTTGGCAAAGAACCGGTGGATTATAATGACCGTACCTGTATTGTGGTTATCGATATCGAAGCGGTTTCCGTCGGCTTGATCGTTGATAATGTTGAAGAAGTACTGACTATTGACGATGAAGAAATTGCGCCACCGCCATCGAACAAAACCGGTTTTGAAAATCGTTTTATGAAAGGGATTGGTAAAGCTGGTGGCAAGGTTCAATTATTGCTGGACTGTGAACGCCTGCTGAAGAATGAAGAAATCGAAGTGATCGAAGAATTGCTTGAAGAAAAATAAGTGGAGGATCCGTGATGAGACTTAAGCAAAGAATTAAGGTGCTGATCGTAGACGATTCCCTGGTCTTTCGTGAGTCTTTATCAAGGGAAATATCGAAAGATCCGGACATTGAAGTCGTGGGGACAGCAACCGACCCCTATATGGCCAGAGATTTGATCATTAAACTAAAGCCCGACGTCTTAACCCTGGACGTTGAAATGCCCAAAATGAATGGTATTGAATTCTTAAAAAAACTGATGCCTCAGTATCCCTTGCCGGTAATTGTTGTCAGCTCGGTTTCCAAAAACGTTCTCGATGCTTTGGATGCCGGGGCCGTAGAATTTGTCACCAAACCCAATGTCACCCGTCCCGGCGGGATGGCTTCTTTTGTCAACGAACTGATTATCAAAATAAAAATTGCCTCCACCGCCAAGGTCGGAAATCGTAAAAGCGATTATACACCCAGCCGGCCGGTGGCCAATCAGGGTATTGACACCATGAGCAAGATCATTGCCATCGGTGCCTCCACCGGCGGAACCGATGCCATCCATACGGTAATTTCCGGTCTGCCCCGGGATATGCCCCCGATTATCATTGTCCAGCATATGCCCCCGGTGTTTACTAAGCTCTATGCCGAGCGTCTGAATAACACCTGTGAGCTGGAAGTAAAAGAAGCCGAGGACGGCGATGCCTTAAGACCCGGCCGGGTTCTGATCGCCCCCGGAAATTTCCAGATGCGTCTGGCCAAACGGGGGACCGGTTATATTGTTAAATGCACCCAGGAAGAAAAAGTCAGCGGACATTGTCCCTCGGTTGATGTTCTTTTCGATTCAGTGGCCGCTGTGGCCGGGAGACAGTCGGTGGGTGTTATTCTCACCGGCATGGGCCGGGACGGCGCCAATGGTCTGCTGAAGATAAAAAAAACCGGAGCCTACACCATCGGACAGGACGAAAAATCCTCGGTGGTCTACGGTATGCCGATGGTGGCCTATAACATCGGTGCAGTTGACAAACAATTACCCCTGGATCGTATTGCCGACGAAATTATCCGATTTTTGTCGAAATAAGGCCGATGCCGATAACGGGCGAACACGGTTCGCCCCTACAAGCTAAAAAATACCAACGTAACGCATCATCCCGTAGGGGCAATCATTGATCGCCCGCAACGTCGATGTCAAATCGAATGTTGATCAAAAAATCATGCCGTTGCCCGGGCGGGTACTACCCGCCCCTACGAACCAAAACTACCAGTGCAATAATAAAAAACCAACGTAACACTTCATCCCGTAGGGGCGATCCGAGATCGCCCGCCATACCCCGCACCTAAAATCCAGACACCAATACTTTATGAGGCTGTCTGGATTTTTTTCTTCATCCCGCCATCATTATTTTTCTTTCTTTTGCTAAAGTTTTCTTTTATAATGACGATAAGTATAACAAGCAGAAATATCACCAAAATTCAGACAGATTTTAACAAAATAGATTATCCTATAAAGGAGGTAAAGTCATGAAAATTTCACTCGGCAATAATCCCGCCGTTCAAGCCAAAATTGGCCAGGATACCGCCACTGAATCAGCCCGTCGTGTTAATGCTGAAAACAAAAAAAATCCTATTGCTAAAACCGATAGCACCGACATTTCCAACAGTCGCAGTGCATCTTTTGAAGACAGCCGGGTTGCCACTGCTAAATCAGCCATTCTTTATGACGTCACCGTCAAAGATTCAGACCGTTTAAGCGAGCTTAAAGCGGCCGTTCAAAACGGCACCTATCACGTACCCACCAGTGATCTGGTGGATTCCATTCTAAAATAAGTTCCCGGCCCTTTGAAGCAGTCGGGAACTTGATTCGAGGAGGCTTAATATGCTTGAAACAACAGAATATCAAGAAACACTCGATAGTTTTTATAACTATCTTTTCGGGGTTATTAAGCTTCATCGTGATACCATACCCAAACTCAAAGACGAACTGATGCTGATTCAGAGCAATAGCATTGATGAACTCAGCGATAACCTTAATCATCAGCAAATCTTTTTGTATCAGATAAAAACATTTGATCAGGATGTTACCGCCTACATGGAAAAACTGGGTGTCAGCGGTAAAAATATTTCCGAAGTGATTAAACAGCTACCCGAGGATGAAAAAAAGCGATTTGAAGAATTGCTGGCCGAATTTAAAGCAACAGCCAAAGAAATGCAATTCTATAAGGATAAATGTCAGACCCTGCTCCAGACAAAACTGCATACCGTCAACAAAAGTATCGCCCAGTTTAAAGCAAAACAGGATAAAATGACATATGGCGAAGATGGCAAAGAAGAGAGCAGTGTCAAGCTTCCCAGTGCTTTTGAAAAGAGTGTTTAAAATAGATTAAGGAGAAATGATATGACCGCAACATTTGTATCATATAATATCGCCAGTCGGGCCATGGATGCCAGTCAGGCCAGCATTAATATCGTCGGGAATAATATTTCCAATGTTAATACCGAAGGATACACCCGCCAGCGGGTGGACATCGTTTCGGTGACCACCAGTGGCAAGGTAGAAAAATATGCAACGCCAGTGGTTTCAACCGGTCTTGGCTCCAAAGCCACCGGTACCACCCAGTTGCGGGATCCCTACATTGATGCCCGATACCGGAATCAGAATTCCGAAAACAACCGCTATGAAACCATGGTTAAAGGCATTGGCAATCTGGAAGATGTTTTTGATGAAGCCTCGGCCGAAGCCCTTCAGGGAGAATTGTCCAGCTATATTAACGACCTGCAGAGCTTATCACAGACACCAACCAGCTCGGACATTGCCCAGGTGGTGAGGTCAGCTGCGGAAAAAGTCACCCAGATGCTTAACATGTATGCCAATCAACTGGATGAAATTCGTACCGAACAGACTGAAAACCTCGAAGTGACCGTAAAGAGTGAATTTAATGCCTATGTCAAAAATATTGCAGCGCTGAATGAACAGATCCAACGGGAAGAAATTTACGGCAATACACCCAATGAACTGTATGATCAGCGCAATTTACTGATTGATAAGCTTTCAGAGGTTTCCAACGTCAAGGTTAGCATGTCGCCAGCTGATCGGATCTCAGAAAACCTTTCCATTCCTCACTATCGCATCACCATTGAAAATCCCAGTGGTGGACAACCCATTCTGATCGTCGATAATGATAAATACGCCGAAATGAGTCTGGATGCAACCACCGATCCCCTTGATGTGAAACTTTTAATTACCGATACTGTCGGCAATTTAAGAGATGACACCAACAGTCTCGTCACTGACGGTAAGCTTGAGGGCTATTTAAGCATTATCAACGGTAAAGGCAGCTTTGCCAGTGCAACTGAAAATGATGCCAAGGGAATTTATTACTATAATGAAAAGATTGATATTTTCGCAAAACAGTTCGCAGAAACGATGAATAAGTTAAATAGTGAGATTTATGAATCGGATGGATCAGGCGGTTATGTGCTTAATGATTACAGTACCGATCCCCTTAATCTCTTCACCGACTCTTCCGGCACCGTAACTACAAATTTGACCGCCCGAAACATTCAGGTGTCAACGGCCTGGCTTAGCAACCCATCTTATATTAATACCACCCGTAAGCCAGCGATTGATCCAACGCCAACCGGCTATGAAGCCACCCCGGCCGGTTCTGACAATGTATTGCGGATGATTGAAAATATGAGTAGTAAGGTTGATTTTAAAGACAGTGACGGCAATATCATTTTAACCGGAACCTTTAATGAATACATGACCAGCGTGGTCAGTGAAGTAGCTACCGATGTGGAGCTCTACACCAATTTTTCCAAAACTGCCACCAATGTATTCCAGACCATTTCCGATACCAGAGACTCGGTCTCGGGGGTTTCGCTCAATGAAGAAGGAATCAACCTGTCCGCTTTCCAGAAGGTTTACGGGGCAGCCGTTCGGTATTTTAACGTACTGGACGAGAATCTTGATACCATCATCAATAAGATGGGTGTCTGATTATTTTAAAATACAAACGAATGTAATGGGATTATAACAGGAAGGGAAGTGAAAATATGCGAATTACCTATCGAATGATGACCTCAAAATATTCCACCAATTTAAATAGTCTGTCATCAGACCTGGATAAGCTGAATACCCAGGTGGCAACCGGACGAAAATATGCCAAAACATCGGAGGATGTGTCATCAGCGGTACGGGGCTATCAGATCCGCCGGAACCTGGCCAAGGTTTCAGGCTATCAGGATAATATTCAACATGCCGAAGGCTTTTTGACCAATTCGGAAAGTACTTTGGGGCAGATTGAATCTTCCCTGGCTGAAGCCACCGATAAAATCCTGCAGGGAATGAATGGCACCCAAAGTGAAGGGGATCGGAAGATTATTGCCACCGAGCTGCGCACCATTCAATCACAGATGCTGGAAACCATGAATACTGAGGTAACCGGGATGTACCTTTTTGGCGGCACCAATAACCAGAAACCCTTTAGTTTGGGTGCTGATGGCAAGCTGCAGTATAATGACGTGAACCTGGATAGTTTAGTTAAAGGTTCAGCAGAAGCAGATAAACTGGAGAATGACAGCATGTATGTGGATATTGGTCTGGGGGTAAAGTTTGACGATACCACCGGTGAGGTTGACCGTAATTCAGTCTTTAACTATTCATTTCCGGGGCTGAGCTTTATGGGAATGGGCACCAATACCGAAGCAGTACCGGGAGAAGCGGTCTCCAACAATCTTTATGATCTGCTCGGACGGATCGCTACTGAATTTGAAAAAGCCGATGGCGATTATTCCTTTGATAAGGTCGATAAACTGTATGGTTTGTACAAGGATAACAGCCTGAAGGCCTATCAGACCACCACCGAAATCGGGGCCAAATCCCAGTATCTGGAGTTTATGACCAACCGTTATGAAACCCAAAACTTTAACCTTGAAGAACGACAAACCCAGGTTGAAGGGGTCGATGCTGCCTATACCTACATTGCATTCCAAAGCCAGAAGGTGGCCTATCAGGCGGCCCTGCAGATGGGCAGCAGTGTGGTGCAGCAGTCCGTTTTTGATTACATGTCATAATTTGCAAATAGAGCAAGAAAACAGAAAGGAGGAAAAAAGGATGGAAAACTTAATCACCATTGAGACGGTGCCCATAAAAATTGATTTTGTGGAAAAAGAGCCGCTGAAGTTGTCGGCAGTGCATTCAACCCAGATGGAAGTCAAACAGGAAAGCGGGCATCAGATAAAAAGCGAGCCGGTTCGGTTGGCATTGCAGGACTATTACGAGCCCAGCATGTCCTATGCCTGGGACAACTCCACCTATACGGTGATCCCCAAGTTTGATACCGAAGGAAATCTGAATTTAGATATCAAGATGGAAGATGGGCAATCCCGGGCCATCCGTTTTAAACATGCCGACCGCAGTATTGAGTCGATGACGGGCAAGGCCAATCTCAGCACTGTGGAAACCGGAAACTTGCAGATCAGTATTCCGATGACCCAACTTTCCAGCGGGATGCCGGAGGCCAATAACTTAAACACCGAATTTATGCCCCCGGATCTTAAGCTGGTGGTTACCCAGCGGCCCGATGTGATTATTAAATACGTTGGCGGCCCCATCTATGTTCCCCCCAGCTCCGACCCCAGTTATCGCCCTCCCCTGGGCTTTGAACCGCAACAGCCCACCCAACAATCCCCCCCCTTACTGGACGAAAAAGTATAAAAGGCGGCAACGCCTTTTTTAAATGCAAAAAAATCTTCAAAAGACCTAAACTCTTCTTCATTCCTGCCGATAATAAAACCAACAGACAAAACGGCCATATTAATTCGCCACAGATAAGCAAAAAACTTTGGAGAAACCCGAATATTTTTCAAAAACCTGCTAAAGTTAATTAAAGTTGTGACGATATTAATATCAAGAGCGAAAAAGCTTAAACATTTGGCGGAACTTGCGTACGAAGGAAAGCCTCAAAATTCCCCCTGCTGAGGGTAATCAGCTAAATTAAAAAACGGAGGAAAAAACAATGAGAATCAATCATAATATTGCCGCCCTTAATACCTATAACAAATTAACGGCAAATACGGCTGCCACTTCCAAATCGTTGGAAAAACTGTCTTCTGGTTTAAAAATCAACAAAGCTGGCGATAACGCTGCCGGTTTAGCGATTTCTGAAAAAATGCGTGGTCAGATCCGCGGTTTGGATCAGGCTTCCACCAATGCCAGCGATGCGATTTCATTAATTAACACTGCAGAGGGTGCATTAAGTGAAACCCACTCCATTCTTCAGAGAATGCGGGAATTAGCAGTTCAATCATCCAATGATACCAACGTAACTATTGACCGTGATGAAATTCAGAAGGAAATGAATCAGTTAACCTCGGAAATCAACCGAATTGGGAATACCACGGAGTTCAATACCCAGAAGCTGTTAGATGGCGGTGGTTCAACTCAAGCAACTCAGACTGTTACGACAACTGCAGCTGGTGGTGCAAAAGGGGCTACATCAACGATCTCTACACTGACAGCTAGTCAAACAGGGAAGGCAAAAGCTGACTATACTCTAGATAATGGCATGACTTTATCTCTTGAAGCCCAAAATGTTGGAGAAGAACTCAACGGTTATACAGTTGTATTTGCTGATGGGGCAGCAGGGGTGTCTTTAGCGGGAAATACACTTACTGTAACTAATGATTTTACTGCAGGTGTGACGGTAAATGCCCTTCAAACGCAAATAAACACGTCCGGGTTAGTGACTGCTCCGGTAAATGTTACTTTAACAAATGCAGCTGGCGTTGCTCAAGCAGGCGCTACCTCACTAACTGAAGCGACGCATGGAATGGCTGGGCAAAGTGATACATTTGAAGATGGTTTAGCAGCTGAAGTGAGAGGAAGCTTCTCCTTTGATATTACCCAGAACTTCAAAAATGCTGGTGAAACTATTGCATTTGATATCCCAACGGGCGGTACTCCTTCTGAAATTACAAGCGTGACTTTAACTTCTGTTGCTGCTGGTGCAGGTGCTAATCAATTTAATATTGGTACTGCTACAGCCCTTTTGACTGAAGAACAACAAGCTGCAAGCATTCGGGATGCTTTAACTGCAAATGCAACAGTAAATACAATTTATGATGTTTCTGTATCAGGAAGTAAAATTGTATTAACAGAAAAAGCAGGTCAGACTCAGGGAATGGCTGCTGAAATGGGGACTGTTACTTCAGCTGCAAAAGCTGGTACATTTACTTACACCCACTCTTCTAGTAAAGTTGTTGAAGCTGGTGGAAAGTTTGTTATTGATGGTGAAGAAATTCAAGTTGTCGATGGCAGTGGGGAAGAAGATGCCACATTGGTATCCCAAGGTAAAGCTATCATGTTTAATGAGTCAATTACTGCAAATTCGACAACCGCAGCCGGACAGGCAGATCTTCTTGCAACGGCTATTGGAACATTAAATTCAACATTAAGTACAAAATACACGGCTGTAGATGATGGTGCCGGGTTAATTACATTAACCCAACGTGCGAATATGGAATCGGAAACAGCACCAACAATAAAAACAGCAAGCGAATCTGGA
The DNA here is from genome assembly GCF_002435675.1 of Acetobacterium sp. UBA5834. Classification (NCBI taxonomy): domain Bacteria; kingdom Bacillati; phylum Bacillota; class Clostridia; order Eubacteriales; family Eubacteriaceae; genus Acetobacterium; species Acetobacterium sp. UBA5834. Next base: position 19,718 of record NZ_DJGY01000045.1, read on the forward strand.
GAAGGGTTTGAAGCTAGTTTCCAAATTGGGGCAAATACGGCACAAAGCTTAACTATTGAAGTAAATGATATGCGATCAGAAGCTTTGTCAATTTCAGGAACAGAATCTGGCGATACTATCACAGCCAAAAATGGATCGGTAGCTACCCTCACTACTACTAAAGATGTAACAAATGGAACTACCAATACCGGAGCAGAATATGCCTTGGATGTATCAACACACGAAAAAGCAACTGCTGCTATCAGTGTTATCAATGATGCGATTGAATCGGTATCTGCTGAACGTTCTAAACTCGGTTCTTACCAGAATCGTCTGGAACATACCATTAATAACTTAGGTACTTCTTCTGAAAACCTGACAACTGCTGAATCTCGAATCCGTGACGTTGACATGGCTAAAGAAATGATGGAATTCACCAAGAACAACATTCTTTCTCAAGCTGCTCAGTCAATGTTGGCACAGGCTAATCAACAGCCACAAGGTGTGCTGCAGTTATTACAATAAGATTAAACGATTCTTTAAAAAATCACCTTCGGGTGATTTTTTATTGCTAAAAATTGATTAGTCAAGATCCCGTTAATATGATAAACTAAGCAAAGAGGTTGTGTAAAGGCAGGTAACACTCGCTGGCATTTTTGCACTCAAAAATAAAAACGCAAAACACAATTTAGGTTTATCGCATTGACGTTTCGTAAGCGCTTAAATACAAGGTGCCACAAAAAATAAAAAAGAACCGGCGCCAGCAGTAGACCAGTTCTGGATAAATCCATTTATTATTTGCATTCCGCCTGTATCTGCTCTGACCAGGGCATCAGTTCTTCGAGTGCCTCCGGATCATTCTGATAATCCGCATCCGGCATATAAAGCAGCAGGTGATTAAGGTAAGTGTGAACATTCAGTCCATTGGCTTTGGCTGTTTCAACAAGGCTGTATATCGCAGCACTGGCAGAAGCTCCTTTGGGTGTATCTGAAAAGAGCCAGTTTTTTCGACCCACCGTGAAGGGGCGAATGCTGTTTTCCGCCAGATTGTTAGAAAGTGAACAGCGACCGTCAAGGAGGTAGTTTTCCATGTAACGTTTCTGGTTCCGGGCATAGTTCACAGCTTTACCGAGTGCGGAGCCCTGCAGGACATTTAAGGTATCGATCCAGCACCAAAAGGCCTCCAGAACCGGTTTTTCCAGTTCCAGACGCTTAAGATAACGTTCATCGGGAGTCAACCCGGAGAGTGTCTCTTCGATTTTAAAAAGCCGGTTGCAGTAATCCCGGCCGATTTCAGCCGGGGTAGGTGGCTTGCTTTCAAGGCGTTTGCCCGTGGGTACGGCCTCCACAAATTTCCTGCGCAGATGTGCCCAACAGCCGCACCGGGTCACGCTTTTCAGGCAATTGTACCCCGCATAGCCATCGCTGTGAAGAAAACCATTGAACTCCTTCAGGTAGTTCAGTGCATTTTCGCCGCTTTTGGACTTCCGGTAGTCGTACAGGATGATGGGGGGTCTTCCGTCATTTCCGGTACGATAAAGCCACATGGTCGATTTTGACTGGGGCTTTTTCCCGTCCTCCTTCAAAACCTGAACCGGAGTTTCGTCACAATGAAGAATCTCCCGCTGAAGCAGCTTTTTCCGGAGATGAACAATGATGGGTTGCAGATAGTCCTGAGAACACCGGATGATCCAGTTGGCCATGGTTGCTCTTGACAGCGCAAATCCCAGCTGCTCCCAATCCTTTTCCTGACGATAAAGCGGCATTGCATTGACATATTTCTGATACATGACATAAGCCACCGTACTGGGCGATGCCAGTGAATGGGCCATCAGCGGGGAAGGCGTCAAAGCTTTTTCAATATATGGCGTATCGGTATGCTTGCACCGGGGGCATTCATAAGCCATCCGGATATACCGGATAATCGACAGTTTGGCCGGGATATATTCCAGTTCTTCGCGAACGGTTTCTTTCCCGATCGGGCGAAGCAGGGTGTTACAGCGGAGGCAGTTTTGATCGTCTTCATGGATCTCACAGAGTATTTCCTTTACGGGAAGGTCTTTAAGCCGTTCTTCCCGTCCGGTTTTGGGACTGGTCCGTTTATAGCCATGGACATCCTTAACCACCGGTTCCGGGGCGTGGGGATTTACTTCGGCTTCCGCTTCATTGAACAGGCAAATTTGTCCATCCAGCGTTGACTTTGGCGTTTTTTCACTGGAGCTGCCAAATTTCTCTTTCCGGAGCAGCAGAATCATTTCCGTAAGGTTGTTTACCTGCTGTTCGAGGCTTTTGATGGTGGTTTCCAGCTGTTTAATATAAGTGTCCCGTTCATCCATCCGGTTTATTTCTCCCGTTTATTAATGGATCCATTATACCATGAAAACGTTGATAAAGCCAGCTGTTATGCGGTTTCAAGTGTTTTTGATCAACAGAAATCACCGGGTTCCACCGATTTGATGGCTCGGGGTTGATCAACCGAAAGTCCTTCCAGCAGCCACCTGAATTCTTTCCAGGACAGGGTTCGAACCTCATTTTCGGTCCGGGGCCATTTGTAGTTGCCATTTTCAAGACGTTTGTAAAGCAGAACAAAACCGTCCCCTTCCCAAAGCAGCGCCTTAATCCGATCCCGACGCTTCCCGCAGAATAAGTAAAGTGCCGGTGAAAAAGGATTCAACCCCATTGTTTCCTGCACCAGTGCCGCCAGTCCATCAATGGATTTACGCATATCAGTATAACCACAGGCGATGTAAATTTCCCTGGCAATTGTAATGTCGCCTAACATAATACTTTCATTGCCAGCAGAACCGCTTCGATGGTTTCCGGGGCAGCTCCATCCATCACCTCAATCGTTGCCGATGGAAGATTAATCACCACTGCTGGACTCCGGTTCGTTTTTCCCAGACTCATCGGAAGTTTGGCAAAAGTAACCGGACCATCCGGTTCCAGTTGTGTGGACACCATTTCCTGGCCACAAGCTTGTTGACGGATGCGTTTCAGCCAATAAAAATAGGATGTTTCTTTAACCAGA
>NZ_DJGY01000045.1:22815-23837 GCF_002435675.1 Acetobacterium sp. UBA5834
GCACCCTGTTATTGATCGCTTACGACGTTTCTGAGCGAGAAAACCAGAAATGGAGTTAAGATGATCATAAAAATAAACGGGCAGTCCGTTACATGTGAAAATACGATTGAGAAAGTCACTGATTCAATTACTGAAGTCTTAAACCGTGATAATGCAATTGCCATTGACTATATTGTTGATGGGAACAGTGTCAAAGAAGATTTGAGTAAATACCTGTCTGAACGACTGGCAGAAATACAGAAAATTGAAGTGATCACTCAAACAGTAAAGCAACTGATTCAGGAGACGATTAATTCAGCCTACGCCTATCTTAAAAATGCAATCCCTCAAATTCGCAGCATGGCCAGTGAATTTGCAATGGAGCCGGATGGCATTACCTGGCAGTCACTCAATGAGTTATTAGAAGGTCTCAATTGGTTGATTGACAGTATGGAAAGAATGAACGCCTTAAAGAGTCTGGAATTAATTGTGACTGATTATCAGGCCTGGAATCAGTATGCCCAGATCACCTATAATCTGATTCCAATCATCAAAGATCTTGATGCCGCCTTGAGAAATAAAAATAATCGAAAAGTTGGACGAATCTTGGAAAAAGCAGTTGTTCCAGCTTTTATAATGATGGAAAACAAATTGTTCGGTTTAATTACAATAGCATTTCAATCATAATGTTCAAGTAATGGCAATTATAGACAATTGCTAGATGTATAACAATAGGTTAGGCTGTCATTACATATTCTTAAAAATAAATATTGTGTATATTTGGAGGTAAGCTTGCAGGAAAAAAATGAAAATTTCCTAAGTGGTATAAAAAAGAGTTTTATGCATTCAGAAGGGTTTACGGTTGGTACATGGGATATAATAACTAAAATCTTATCGTATATTTCATTACTTGAAATTATCCTTTATATTAAAAAAAGAAACTTTAATACATGGCAGGTGCCTGACACCAATTTATCAACATAGTAATTTGTCTAGACTGTACCGATTGATAACAATTATTTAGGTAATTGCGAAATGAAAAA
>NZ_DJGY01000047.1:0-86729 GCF_002435675.1 Acetobacterium sp. UBA5834
AAATTATACAGGAAGCTTTCGTTTTCAACTTAACGATAAAGACTATGAAGATATTCATGGACAGTACATAACCCATCAAAATTTTTACCATTCCCTTCGCTTAGGGGATTGGGCTACATCAACTCAAATCAATCCCTATCGCTTTGAAAAAGTCTTTTCAAAATATGTCACTCTCGGATATGCCATTATTTATATTGGTTTCTCATCTGGTTTAAGTGATACTTATAATAGTGCGCTTCTTGCTAAAAAAGCCATCCTTGAGAGGCATAAATCTGCAGATATTTCTGTTATTGATACAAAAGGAGCCACTTCTGGTCAAGGTTTACTTGTCCATTCAGCTTGCAATATGCTAAAACAAGGGCGGTCCAAAGAAGACATTGTTCATTGGATCGAAGAAACCAAATTAAACGTGAATATCTGGTTTACAGTTGATAGTTTGGAACATTTAAAAAAAGGTGGTAGAATATCCCCAACGAGCGCTGCGCTGGGATCGCTCATCGACGTAAAGCCGATCTTAATGGTGAATAGAAATGGCAAGCTAGTTGCCGTGAAAAAAGTTAGACGAAGAAAAAAAGCCATCAAAACATTGGCCGCCGAAATCAAAGAACGCATTATTGAACCCCACAATCAGGTCATCTTTATCAACCATGGCGATTGTGCAGAAGATGCTTACCTTTTGAAATCAATCATACACGAGCAAAATAATGTTAAAGATGTAATCGTTAATTTCATTGGACCAGTAATCGGAGCTCATTCAGGACCCGGTACTTTGAGCGCTGCTTTTATTGGACAACCTCGTGAGATGTAAACCTCAAAAATTTAACTTCTAATTTGATCTTGTTTCAGATCAAAAATGCTCCCAAACGACTCTATAGTGATATCGTTTGGGAGCAATATAACTGGAGGATTCGAGCGCAATCGATCTATCGTTACTAAATGGATTTCTACTATCTATTACACGATCATTTACTCTGCAAAGCCCATCATTTCCATTTCTTTGTTGAGTTTTAAAACTTCAGCAAACGATTCAACTCTAGTTTTCTGCTGTTCTGGACTGTAAAGTCGACTATCATAGAAATCCGCTTCCATGATCATAACCGGTTTATTGATTGTTTTTTCAATGTAATCTTTCCCCATCACCGCTCCTAGCGACCATGGACGGCAGTTGAATAGGTAGGATAAAATAGCACCGTCGCAGTTGTATTGCTTCATTGAATCTGCTTCATATTGGTACAAATTTCCTGCATTGGAAAGCCCCGGTCTTTTGAAAAAGAATTCAGTGGCTTGTATTTCAGGTGTTGGGTTTTCAATAATCGGTGGCATTAATTCATATTTCGTGAATGCATCCATAAAAATATGTGTCACATGAAGACCCGCTTCTTCAATTATTTTTAAATTTTTAACATCACAGATGGTTCTCATTCCAAGATAAATTTTTGGTGAATTTTCTGGAAGAATTCCCTCGCCTTTTTCGACACGTTCTGTCGCCGCCTTAATGACCTTTTCGACTGCTCCCAACACTTTTTCTTCATGTTTAAGATCCGCAGCAACAAACATACTCCAATAGACGAGGGAGATATCAGCATGAGAAAAAATCTGGCGACTTGCTTTTGCATTCATATCAAGAAGATTAACAGTTGCATTGGCCAGAGTTCCAAAATACTGCCAACCTTTGTTAGTGTCTTCTGCATTAGCAACTAACCCAGTAAGCTCTTCGATGCGATTGAAGACGCGCTTGATTGAATTTGCATCATAATGAACTATTCGTTCATCCAAATTTTCTTCCCAAGTCCAGTCCATAACGCCTTCTAGGTATAATGGTTCAAATCCAAAAATTCTACTGAGCATTTCATCTGCTTCGGCTGCCTGATCACAAAACCAACCTGAGACAATAACCTGATCCGGAACCGGTAAAATCCCAAGCTCAAATAAACCTGCTTCAGCTTGATATTGTGCGCAATGGGCACGACCAGCAGCCTGTCCAACCAATTCACCTACTTCAAGTACCCGAGTATACTTGTCAAAAATGTTGCCTAGAACATTGATCGAATTTAACGTCGATGCGAAAATATAAATATCTGCATTTGTCCGTTTTTGAGCATAGTTCAAACCAAGTGTTACCGATGGTAGAATTGGATAATTAACCGCAATTACATATTTATGATCGAGTCGTGCATGGATTGAATCAATAAAATCTTCCACTAAAACTCCCACTAGAGTTGGAACTCCAGGAATCGAAAAATCGAAATTACTTGTGACATGTTCCACCGCATGATCAATATCCGCTTCAGACGCTGCATCAATTTTTTCTAACATTAATTCAATTCGAGAACGGTTACTTTCAATTTTTTCAACAGTCCATTCCATCAATTTAAATAATTTATCATAATACATTACTGTCTACCTCCTATGACGATTTCGCAAAGTGTTTCAACTCTTGTTTTTATATTACCTTTTTCAGAGGCATCATAATCTGTTTCGATTTTAACCATCGGCACCCCTGTTTTTTCCTGAATAATTTTATCAAAGTAGAAACCCTGCATATCATAAGATTCGCGATAAAGCATTTCATACCAGATGACGCCATCACAATTGTAGTTTTTGATATCATCGATCAGATAGTCAACCCGATGTGCTGATGGGCGGAACCATGCACCTTCTCTGCGTTTTGTGAAGTAAGCATCGGTGAGATCGGCATACAAGTCGCCGCTATTATACTCAACATTATTTAGAATATTTCTGACTCCGCCAGCAAAGTCTTCGCATACAATCTCCGCACCGACCTGATCGACAATTTCATAAAGACCATAATCGCCAAAAGCTAATGTGCTTCCTGTGAGATAAAGTCTAATTTTATCCGATTTTTCAACAGTCATCGTTTTAAGTTCTGCATAGATTTCGTTTAGACATTCAATTAAAAAATCCGGATCGGCTTGCATCGAATAATGCTGCAGCTTCATAAATTCAAAACCTGTGATCGGAGGGTTTTCAGCTTTTCGCAATTCGCTGATATTTTTCAAAAGTGACCGGATGGTGTTCTGTTTATTAATTTCCGCCTTGAGCTTTTCATCAGTAATTTGATTTCCGGTAAATTTTTCCAGCTTTGCTTTTACCCGCTTTAATGACTCCTGATAATAGTCAATCGCATCGGGTAATTTATTATGAGGTACCCCATAATACATGGTCTCAGTATCTGACCAATAACTGAACATATCACCAATACTTTTAACATTGCAATCAGTGGTGGGAATTAGGATTAATTCAGGCAGATCGTACCAGATATCGCCAGTCATTTTATAAGCAATCTGAGTTCTGCACCAGGTACATGTAAAACGAGTAATATAACGTAGACTTTCAGCAACCATCTCATAGCTGCCGCCCTTTCCCAGCGCCACTGGTATCGCTCCTGCTGCGTACGCTAGTTCTTCCGGAAAATAGCCTTCCGGAATATAACCCACAATTTTTGCTCCGTCTTTTTTCATTTTCACCAATTCTGCTGGCCGACGTTTCGCATGGTTTTCCAGCTTTGTGTAAATACCCATAATATCCTCCTTGTAAAAATTTATTAACACATGATGATCGCTGTTTACAATAGTTCCTCTATCTCAATAATCTGTTTTGAAAACCTTGACCTACACCACCACCTTAATTTGTAAATTTTAAATTTTTCATTATATAAATCTTAAACCTAACTTCGCATTGTGTGTATATTCCGACAGTGAAAGGTTCTTCCGTAAAAACCCGTAAATTAAGCTATATATTAAACCTGAAGTGATATAATAAAAGTATCAAATAGATAGAAAGGGTGGTAAAAATGGATTCACCAAATACTCTGATTTTGGATCATTACTTCCCATCCGATATTTTAAAGATCACGGAAATAATTGAAACTGATAACATCATTATCCATATGAAATCTCTTTCCAAAACCTGTATCTGTCCCAGGTGTCACCAGACACTTAAGCATTATCACGGTACCTATACAAGAAACGTTCAGGATCTTCCCATACTGGGAAAAAATGTTCAGCTCCGAATTAAAGCCCATGAGTACATTTGTGACAATGAAGCGTGTCCGGTCAGAACCGTTGCTGAAACATTCAATGGCTTTCTTAATGCAAACCGAAGAATGACTCAGCGCTGTGAAGATTTCATCTGTATGCTGGCAATGGAAACCAGTTGTGAGGGGTGCGCACGGATCTGTCAGGCAATGAATCTGCATATCAGTGGTGACAGTGTGATCCGCTTTCTGACAGAACATTATGAGGCTCAGCCAGCTCCGGTTTGTGGTGAAACAATCGGTGTTGATGATTTCGCCTTTAAAAAAAGAAGCCGATACGGAACGGTGATTGTTGATGAAGCCACACACAAACCGGTTGCTGTTCTTAATGGTCGTGACAGCAACACGCTGAAGGCCTGGTTGCAGCAGAACAGACAGGTCAGACGTGTCACTCGAGACCGGGCCGGAGCCTATGCTTCTGCCATTGGGGAAATCCTTCCTGATGCCATGCAGATTGCCGACCGGTTTCATCTTCATCAGAATTTACTGGAGGCCGTTCAGAATGCACTCAAATCAGTTGTTCCGGCTGATATAAAAATAGCAGTTGATCAGGAACCGTCTGATCGACAGAAACCGGAAGAAAAAACTGGAAAAGAAGGTTTTAAAAAAAAATAGTGTCCCGTTAAACACGGTCAGTTATGATGAAAACCGGATCCATCGCTACAATGCAGTTAAAGAATATATTGAGGCCGGATTCACCATCAGTCAAACGGCAAAAATCCTGCATTGCAGCCGCAAGACCGTACGAAATAATATTAATGGCGATTTTGATGCATTATGTCGCCGGGAACTGCGCAGTTGTGTGGATCGCTATTACGATTATATAATGAAAGCGTTGACCTCCGGGATGATCCGGAAAGACATCTATCGCGAAATTAGAAAGCAGGGCTATCCCGGACAAGTGTCCACCGCATATGACTATATGAACAAACTGATTGCGATGCATGGAATCGAAATCGCAGTTAACCGAAGCTCTTCGGTTGAAGCGATCACTCGGAGAAAGCAACTGAACAAATTTGACCATATAACCCGGCAAAGCATCTTCCGGTATCTCTGGATGAATGATGTCGTTGTATCCGGATATCGTGACTATCTGATGAAGACATATCCGATTATCGGTGAGCTTTATAAATGCATCAAAGAATTCCGCCAGATCTTTAAAGAAAAAAGTCTGCCCCAACTTTATTTGTTTATCGATAGGTACAAAACCTCTGAGATCAAACAGCTGGCAGTTTTTGCAACCGGACTGGAAAAAGATCTCGAAGCAGTAGAAAATGCTGTTGTAAGCGATTTGTCAAACGGATTTGTAGAAGGGGTCAACAACAAACTTAAAATGATAAAACGAACCATGTATGGTCGATGTGGTCAAAAATTACTGACGGCTAAATTGATGTACGATCCACATTCAAAGTCTGGATAACGGGTTTTTGCGGAAGAACCTGCATTGGTGCAATTGAAGCCGGTAATATCATATCCCACTTGGCGGGACTAGTTCCTGCTCATGATGATGATGAGTCCGCACGTCGGCTTGATGCACTAATGTACAAATTATCTATTGCTCATGTAACTGGTGATGATAACACTCAGCGTTCTATCATTAATCGAGTTAAAACAATTGCTTGTACCCTAGAGCCAAAGGCAACAATCCCTCAAGTACTGGAGCGCCGAGAGATAATAAATCAAGTGCAGCAGGATTGCTTTTGGGCGTCAGCTACACTTCTTGACATTGAAGAAGTACGCCAGCAATTACGTGATCTGATGCAATACCTGAAGAAAGAAATGCGCGCAAAAGTAATCAATGTAACTGATAGCGTCTTGCTAGAAAAAGAAGGAGAACGCTTTGCTGATGACCCTGCCATGGAAGGTTACTATCAAAGAGCTGAGCGGTACGTTAAGGATAATGAAAATAAACCTGCCATTCATAAATTAAAGAATAATGAAATGTTGAGTGATGCTGACTGGGATGAGCTTGAAAAAATATTCTGGCATGAGGTCGGTACAGAGAAAGAATATGAAGCAGCAGCTAACGGTGTTTCGTTGGGGCGTTTTATTCGTGGAATCACCGGGCTGTCACAAGATGCAGCTTTAGGGGCTTTCTCAGGTTTTCTAGATGGTACATTATTTACAGAACCACAAATTACATTCGTCCACTATATCGTAGACTGGATTACCCGGTGGGGTACACTGACCCCGGAAGATATGAAAGATGATGAATTTGCTGGCGGCGCAGACATCTTCGAAATTTTTAATGACAACCTAGATGCCTTCCAACGAATTAGGTCAACTATTGAAAGTATAAATTCGAATGCTATACGGGCGGCAGCATAGACAATATAAGCTTCAGCCAGACAAAAGTCTTAGCATGTGTTATACTTGTATTAGCTGTATAAGGAGTGAGTGTATGAAGAAAAGTCTGTAAATTGAAATCTTCTATGAAAAAAAATGAAATGGGGTAAAATATTTCAGAAAAATATGATTGTATTTTTAAGAATGTTATACCCCATAAAAATAAGCATGTCAAGAACAGGTGGTAAATCACCTGTTTTTTTAAGAGCTATTCTGAAAGACGACCCTCATACATAATGCTGAGTTCGCCGTAAATTTTACCCCATTTCTGTATCGGCATCGACCATTTTTTTGTTGCCTCAAAAGTTGCCAGATAAAGGGCTTTCAAAAGCGCCTTATCGCTGGGAAAAACACTTCTCTGCCGATTGAGTTTTCGATACGTGGCATTCAGGCTCTCAATGGCATTGGTCGTATAAATCACTTTTCGGACATCGGCTGAAAATTTAAAAATTGGCGAAATGGCATCCCAGTTCTGCGACCAGCTGTTCATGCTGTTCGGGTATCTGTCAGACCATTTTTCAAAAACCTGGTCCAGGGCTTCCAGCGCCCGCTCCTCGGATGCAGCCTGGTAAATGGATTTCAGATCCGCTGCAAAATTTTTACGGTCTTTGTAGGAAACATATTTGAGAGTGTTGCGGATCTGATGAACAATGCATCTCTGATATTCAGTATTCGGAAAAGCCGCTGAAATAGCTTCCTTGATGCCGGTAAGTCCGTCAGCGCAAATAATCAGAATATCTTTTACGCCCCGGTTTTTCAGCTCATTAAAAACACTGAGCCAGTATTTTGAGCTTTCATTTTCACCGATGCGAATCGTCAGAACTTCCTTATATCCGTCCGTATTGATCCCGAGAATAACATAGGCTGCAATTTTTCGGATGATGCCATTATCCCTTACCGAGTAATGAATCGCATCAATATAAAGTACCGGATAAACTGCTGACAACGGCCGGTTCTGCCAGTCTTCAATTTCCGGCATGATTTTATCTGTAACATCGGAAATAACCCTTCTGAAGCCTCGAAACCATAGATATCCATCAGCGTTTCGGAAATCTGCCGGGTGGTCACTCCTTTGGCATACATTGAAATGATTTTCTGGTCAATATCTGATATGTCCTTCTGTTTTTTTTTCACAACCAGCGGTTCAAACGATGACTGTCGATCCTGCGGAACCCGGATTTTCATACTGCCATAACGGCTGTTGATCTGTTTGGCTTTATAGCCATTTCGGGAATCTTCGTTATCGGATCGTTCGGATTTTTCATAGCCAAGATGGGCATCCATTTCCGCTTCCATCATCTCTTTGATCGTGCCCCCCAGCAGATCTTTCAGTGCATCCTGAATATCACCAGCAGATTCAATATCATATTCCTCCAGAAGCTGCCGTATGATGTTTCGTTTTCCTTCCGTCATTTTAACTTCATGTACGGGATTTTTCTTTTTTGCCATAATAAAAGCCTCCTATGATTTTTTTAGTTTATCACAGAAGACTTCTTTTGTCTTATTTACAGAATAACTTTCACATTCTCTAAGGAGTTCCTAAAAACGTCTTGTTTAAAGCGAGGCGTTTTTTGCTATTTATTTGCAGCATAAATAGTTTGCATTAAAAATTCGTCTCCATAAATAACTGCACTCATTTCAACATTGATGCAAAAGTACTAGTTGATAAAACGGTTTCGAACAAAATGCACACCCCTGTCAAAAAATGCACCCTTTTGCACACCCCTACTCTGCAAAAAATCTTTTCTACACTTTGGTTCCTTATCTAAATCCTGACTACCAACCATTTTATTTATATCGAATTTATATCTACTCTTAAACCGCTTTGCAAAGCCATTTTCACCACAATACAAAAGGCCACCTCATCACAAGGTGGCCTTTAATGGTATTAATTATTACGTACGATTTTGGTGGAGGTGAGGGGAGTCGAACCCCTGTCCGAAAGTCCATTCACAGGAGCTTCTCCGAGTGCAGTCATTGTTTATTTTCTTATTCCCCTCTTTCTCCAATGACATAGAAAAAGTGGAACCAGCCTCTTGATCGTTAATGGTGCGAGACACTACCAAAAACGGTTCCCTGCTTCAATGAACGCCGAAACCCAAAACCACAGGTTGAGTTGGGAGGCGTGCAGCATTAATTATGCTGCGAAGTCTTAGTATTAAACTTTAGAGCGAATTACGCTGCTAAAGCTAACCCGTAACTTTTTTCTGTTTTTGCGTTTATATTTATGCGCCATTTTTAACGATGATTGGCAACATCGACTCGCTACTCAAGCTTCAAAACCCCCGTCGAAACCAGTACACCCCCAAATAATAACTAGCCATTATGCCGCATACTTTTTTGAATCCGCCGGTCGGAATCCCGCTCGGCAATGGCATGTCGCTTGTCATAAAGCTTCTTACCTTTAGCCAGGGCCAGTTCCATTTTAACCCGGCCATCCTTAAAGTACAGACTCAGTGGTACCAGAGTATAGCCTTCCCGTTGCTTCAGCCCGATCAGTTTTCGGATCTGCTGTTTGTGAAGCAAGAGCTTTCGGATGCGCAGCGGGTCTTTATTGTAAATATTCCCCTGCTCATAGGGATCGATATGCATCTGATAAACGAAAACCTCGCCGTTGTGGATATCGGCAAAACTTTCCTTCAGGCTGACTTTTCCGGCCCGGATCGATTTCACTTCCGTCCCTGATAAAACCAGGCCCACCTCATAGGTATCTTCGATGGTAAAATCATGACGTGCTTTTCTATTTTTGGCCACAATTTTAATAGTCTCACCCATACGCAACTCCTCTGTTTCTTCTCTAGCATCACATTATAACACGGATTCCTTAATTAATCCATAGGTACAAAATCAATTTGTTTGGAACTCACGTCAGCTTTTGCCACTTTTATTTTGATTTCCTGGCCCAATCTAAATATCTTTCCCCGATGTTCCCCAATATGCTGATGCAGATCCGGGTCATAGTTATAATAATCATCCTTTAAATCTGCCAGCCGCACCAGACCTTCGATGGTATTTTCCAGTTCAACAAAAAAGCCAAAGGAGGTAACCCCACTAATCCGCCCGGTAAATTCATCACCAAGATGGCGGGTCATGTACTCGGTCATCTTGAGCTTGGTGATTTCCCGTTCGATGTTCTCCGCCCGGCGCTCTGTTTCAGATGCGTGGCTGGCCACCGCATCAATATTTTTCTCCAGATAATCCAATGATTTTTTATTGATTTTTCCAGTCATCGCCTTGGCCAGATAGCGGTGGACAAAAAGATCCGGGTAGCGACGGATCGGTGAAGTAAAGTGGGTGTAAAAGCTTGCCCCGAGGGCATAGTGACCCAGATTACGGCCTTCATAAACGGCCTGTTGCATGGTCCTTAGCATCAGCAGGGTAATCACCCGTTCTTCATTTTTACCTTCAATATCTACTACCAACTGCTGAAAGTCGTGACCGGAAGGTACCTGATCGTCGTTTTTCCCCAGCTTAAAGCCGTAGCGATTGATAAAGGTGCGAAAGGCGACCAGCTTTTCAGGGTGAGGTTCGGGATGGTTCCTAAAAATAAACGGTGCATCCAGTTTGGAGACGTGCTCGGCGATGGTTTCATTGCAGACCAGCATAAACTCTTCAATGATGCGGTGAGAAATCAACCGCTCATCAATGATCACTTCTTCAGGAAACCCATGATTATCCAGTAATATCTTGGCTTCAGGGAAATCAAAATTAATTGCCCCCCGGTTTAAGCGGCGCTTGACCCGCAGAATTTCATGCAGCTCCTCCATTAACACCAGTTCACTGCGAAAGGGTTTTAGCTCAGCGGCTTCATCGATCCGGTCGGCCAGCAGCGCATTAACCTTTTTATAGGTCATCCGTGCCTTGGAACAGATCACCGATTTAAAAATATCATAGCGCACTACCTGGCCATCTTTATTGATTTCCATTTCACAACTGAAAGTCAGTCGGTCCTTGTTGGGCACCAGACTGCAGACATCATTGGAAAGCTTAAACGGCAACATCGGCACTACCCGATCGACCACATAGACGCTGGTGCCCCGTTCCAGGGCGGACTCATCAATGGCACTGCCCGGCCGGACATAGTGGCTGACATCAGCAATGTGCACCCCCAGCAAAAAATTACCATCTTTTGTTTGGGTTAGCGAAACGGCATCATCAAAGTCCTTGGCATCATCTCCATCGATGGTAAAAATCTGCTGGTCCCGCAGATCCCGCCGTTTTTCCAGTTCACTCTCCGATATCCGGTCGCTTAACTGATTGGTTTCCCGCTCCACGTCATTGGAGAAATCCATCGGGATGTCATATTCTTTAATGACTGAGAGGATATCAATCCCCGGTTCGCTTTCATTACCAAGAATTTCCAGGATCTCGCCTTCGGGATTTTTACCAGTCTCCGACCAGGAGACGATCTGGGTGACCACCTTATCGCCGGTTACAGCTTTTCGACCCCGCCGTTCGGGAATAAAAATATCCTTACAAAGGCGATCATTATCCGGTACCACAAAACCAAAGCCCTTGCCTTTTTGATAACGGCCAATAATTTTCTGATGTCCTCGGGCAATGATTTCGACCACTTCTCCTTCTGGTCGTTTATCTCCCGGTTTAGACGTTAGGCGCACCCAGACAGTATCCATGTCCAGAGCGCCATGGAGGGCCTTCTCGGGAATAAAAACATCTTCCGAGAAAATCGAGTAATCCGGAATAACAAAACCAAAACCCCGCTGGTTGCCCCGCAGCACCCCAACGATTTTAGGAGCACCATTGCCCTTTTTGTAAGTGCCGTTGCCGTCTTTCTCGACCTTACATTTGACTTCCAGTTCTTTTAACACATGGGACAGCATCTGGCGATCCTTCTTTTTAGACAAACCGATAAAATCCGATAATTGATCGAACGTCATATTTCGATATTTTTTATCATTCATCAAACGCTTGACAATGCGTTTTAATTCTTTGGTTTTCATCTTTACTCCGATCACTATAGTTTTTTTCGTAATTGGTCGATCACAATCATGACTTCCAGGGGGCTCATTTTTTCAATTTGCATTTCCCGAATGGTTTCGAGTGCTTCTGCTTCGGCATCGGTCATCGTCTGAGCAACATCAAAGAAATTCAACTGGTTGCCGCTGTCACCGTATAGAACCGTCGGTTCGGCCACCAGCAGCTCCTGGCGGTAGGTATCTTCGCCCGATTCCAGATGGCCAAGAATTTCCTGAGCCCGCCGGGTGACTCCGGCCGGAAAACCGGCCAGCTTGGCGACTTCAATGCCATAACTCTGATCAGCTGGACCGGGAATGATTTTTCTTAAAAAGATCACTCCATCGGGGGTATCCTTAAGCCGGATAGAAAAATTCTTAATCCCCGGTTTTAAGGTCTCCAGTTCAGTCAGTTCATGATAATGGGTGGCAAACAGAGTTTTGGCCCCGATGCTGTCCGGATTGTGGAGATATTCCACCACCGCCCAGGCAATGCTGATGCCGTCAAAAGTAGAGGTGCCCCGACCGATTTCATCAAGAATTACCAGACTGCGGGCGCTGGCATTTTTTAAGATATTGGCCACCTCGGTCATTTCCACCATAAAGGTACTCTGACCACTGGCCAGATCGTCACTGGCTCCGACCCGGGTAAAAATCCGGTCGACGACGCCGATGCTGGCCGCATCGGCAGGAACAAAGGAACCAATCTGAGCCATCAGGGTAATAATCGCCACCTGGCGGATAAAGGTCGATTTCCCGGCCATATTTGGTCCGGTAATAATCAGCATCCGCTGATCATCCTGATTGAGTAGACAATCGTTACCAATAAAATGGTTGGTTCCAATCATATCCTCCACCACCGGATGGCGACCGTTTTTGATCAGTATCGTACTGTCTTCCCGAATCTCCGGACAGACAAAACGGTTTTGAAGCGCCACTGCCGCCAACGCATAGATGGCATCGAGTTCCGCCACTTCCCGGGCTTTTTGCTGAATCCGGGGGATTTCTTTGAGCAGACCATCACGGATTTCCTGAAACACCTGGGTTTCGCAGCGTAGCAACCCTTCCTGGGCTCCGAGAATCCGACTTTCCATTTCTTTTAGCTCCGGCGTAAAATAGCGCTCGGCATTGGCCAAGGTCTGTTTACGAATATAGTCCTCCGGTACCTGGTCAAAATTGCTTTTGGTCACCTCAATAAAATAGCCAAAGACCCGATTATATTTCACCTTCAGATTTTTTATCCCGGTGCGCTCCCGCTCCTGGCATTCCAGATCGCAAATCCAGTCCTGACCCTTCTCAGCAGCTTCCCGAAACGCATCGATTTCTGGATGGAAGCCGGTTTTAATCACGTGTCCGTCTTTTAGAACCAGTGGGGCCTGATCATCGATCGCCTGCTCAATTTGTTCCCATATATCAGTAAGCAGCTCATCCGGATCAAACAGTGCAGTAAGTGGTTCTGCGTCCAGCTGCACCACAAAATCCCGGATTAATGGCAGCGCCCCCAGTGATTGTTTGAGGGCCAGCAGATCCCGGGGATTGACGGTGCCAAAAGCCAGCTTGCCACAGAGCCGTTCCAGATCATAAACCCTAGTCATAATCGTTTTAAACGATGGTAGATCGGCGGCATGATTAAAAAAAGCTGCCACCCCACCCTGACGCTTAAGAATCGCATCACGATTTAAAAGCGGCGCCTCGACCCAGCGGCGCAGGGTGCGTCCGCCCATGGCGGTAACAGTCTTATCCAGAACCCCAAGCAGACTGCCTTTTTTTTCCAAGGTTCTAAGGGTCTGGGTCAGCTCCAGATTGCGCCGGGTCGACAAATCCAGCACCATATAGTCCCTACTGTTATAATAGCGGATCGTTTTAATATGGGTCAGGGCCCGTTTCTGAGTTTCATCGAGATAAAGTAGCAGTGCCCCGGCGGCAGCAATGGCATGATCCCGGCGCTCCAGATCAAGCGCCCCCAGAGCAAAAACCTGAAACTGTTCAGTAATCCGCTGGCTGCCGTTTTTGACCGAGAAGTATTTTTCCGGATAAAGACTGGCCAGTATTCCAAAACGGTTTTCGATCAGGGTCAATGCCTGACCGTCTTTAAACAGTGCCCCATTAAGAATCACCTCAGCCGGTAATAACCGCCCGATTTCATCGGACAGCTGGGACAGCCACTGATCGCGACTTCTGGCTTCGATCTGGGTGACGTAAAAATCCCCGGTTGAAACATCCAGACTGGCTATCCCGAGGCTATTGTTTTCCAGAAACAGGGCCATCAGATAATTGTTTTTCTTGGATTCCAGCAATTTTCCTTCAGAGATGGTACCCGGTGAAATCACCCGAATAATTTCCCGACGGACAATCCCCTTGGCTTCTTTGGGGTCTTCAACCTGTTCGCAGATGGCTACCTTATAACCTTTTTCGACCAGCCGGGTAATATAGTTCTGGGCCGCATGATGGGGCACCCCACACATCGGCGCCCGTTCTTCCAGCCCGCAATCCCGGCCAGTCAGGGCAATTTCCAGCTCCCGGGAAGCAGTCAGGGCATCATCGAAAAACATCTCATAGAAGTCACCAAGCCGAAAGAAAAGCAGGGCCTCCGGTACCTCCTCATGAATTTGCAGGTATTGGGTCATCATTGGAGTGAGCTGCGCCATCGGTGTCCTCCTGTGGAATTTTTTCACCATCCAGACTAAAGGTTTTGGCCTGGGTAATCTTAACCATCAGCTGTTTGCCAATATCGCCGGGTTCACCGGGAAAATTGACCACCTTCCCGGTTCGGGTCCGGCCAGTCAGCCGTTCGGGGTTGTTGCGGCTGGTTTCTTCCACCAGCACTTCCACCACCTGATTTTGATAAGTCTGATTGATGTCGTGGCTGATCCGATGGAGCACTTCCAGGCAGCGGTTGATCCGTTCATGCTTAACCGAGTCGGGAATCTGATCGGCCATGGTTGCTGCCGGAGTGCCAGTGCGGATCGAATATAAAAAGGTAAAGGCTGAGTCAAAGTGACACAACTCAATCACTTTGAGGGTCTCTAAAAAATCTTCTTCCGTTTCGCCGGGAAAGCCAACAATCAGATCGGTGGTGATGGCCACCCCGGGAATTTTTCTGCGGATCGCGTCAACCCGATTGAGAATATCATCCTGCGTGTATTTGCGGTTCATCACTTTTAAGACCCGGCTGCTGCCGGATTGGATCGGCAGATGGATATAATTACAAACCTTGTCACACTCGGCGATGGCATCAATCACCGCATCGGTGAGATCTTTTGGGTGGGAGGTCATAAACCGGATCCGTTTGAGGTTTTCAATGGTATTAAGCTGTCGCAATAAATTGGCAAAATTAACCTCATCCCCCAGATCATTGCCGTAAGAATTAACGTTTTGGCCCAGCAGTGTCACCTCCACACAACCATCGGCCACCAGGGCGGCGACCTCGGAAAAAATACGCTCCGGCTGGCGGCTGACTTCCCGGCCCCGGGTATAGGGCACAATGCAGTAGGTGCAGAAATTGTTGCAGCCATTCATAATTGTCACAAAGCCCTTAAAGGGATATTTGCGGTCCACCGGCAGATCTTCAATGATCGCATCGGAATCTTCCCAGACCTCCACCAGCCGCTTGCCATTGACCATGTAGTTGTTAAGCATCTGCGGCAACTGATGAAAATTATGGGTCCCAAAAACCAGATCAACCTGGGGATATTTGGTGACAATCTGATTGACGATTTCGGGCTGCTGCATCATGCAGCCGCAGACCGCCAGAATTAAATCAGGATTATTTTTCTTAACCGTCTTATAGGCGCCAATATTGCCAAAGACCCGCTCGTCGGCGTTTTCCCGAACCGAGCAGGTGTTAAGAATGACCAGACCGGCCTTGTTGACATCCATTTCTTCGACGTAACCCAGGGCTTTTAACATTCCCGAAATTTTTTCGGAGTCATTTTCATTCATCTGACATCCGAAGGTAAAAATACGAAAACTGCGGGACGCATTGTTTAAGATTCGTTGTGCAGGTTTTTTCTTGCTCATGCTATTTTGTTTCTCCTAAGATCTGAATAAATTAGGCAATTGCGAAACTGCCGTGAGCTTTGCGCCCAGTTTCGCACGAAACAATTTTTACACTGTACGGCGGACAGTTCTCTGAACTGTTCGCCTACACGTTACAAAATTGTTTGTGGAAACTGCACCCAAAGCAACCATTGTTCAGTGCTTTTTATTTCTCAATTACCTATCTGAATAAATTAATCGGGACTTGCTTGCCCGGCTACCGATTTAAACACAAAACTCGTCCTGATTGGGGACATAGTGATTATAATCAACCGTAATCACGGCGTGATAGGTCGGGTTTATTTTGTATATTTCATTGGCAATCATCATGCTCAGCTCCTCATCACTCCACGGTGCATCGTAGGGAACCACCACATCAAAAATCAGGTTGGAATGGTTATACCCCCACACCACTCGAAAATCGTGGATGTGAATCTCCGGTGAAAGTCCGGCAATGGTCTGTTCCACCTGTTCTTTCAGCGCCGTCGTTTTTTCATCGTTAGTTATAACCGGATCAAGATGAATAATCAGATGAATGTTCAGATCTTTAAGAAAATCCCGTTCAATCTGATCGATGACACTGTGGCTGATCAGGCAGTCGAGTTCCGCCGGTACCTCACAGTGAACTGAGGCATAGGTTTGGGTTTCCCCATAGCTATGAATCATCAGATCATGAAGACCAATGATGTGTTCGTAACTACGGATTTTTTCATAAATCTGATCGACCAGTTCATTCGACGGCGCTGTGCCCAGAAGCGGGCTGATGGTTTCACGAACCAGATTGATGCCACTGATGATAATGAAAATGGCCACCACCACCCCCATATAACCATCGAGGTCAAAGCCGGTCAAATAGGTAATGATGGTTGCCACCAATACGGCCGAGGTTGCCAGAATATCGTTGCGGCTGTCAATGGCAGTCGCCATCAGCGTCAGCGAGTTGATGGTTTTCCCGATTTTTCGATAAAACAGGCATTGCCACAGCTTAATCAAAATCGCAATGATCAAAACCACCACCGTAATCATGCTAAACTGGGGCAATTCCGGATGGAGAATTTTATCAAACGAACTCTCAATCAGCTGTAACCCTAAAAAAAGAATAATAAAGGAAACCACCAATCCGGAAATATATTCCATCCGCTGATGACCAAAGGGATGGTCGGCATCGGCCGGTTTGCCGGACAGTTTAAAACCCAGCAGGGTCACCAGTGATGAGCCGGAGTCGGACAGATTGTTGACCGCATCGGCGGTGATCGAAATGCTGTTAAAAACCAGTCCGATAGTTATTTTAATGAAAAATAGCAACAGATTTGAAGCAATCCCCATGATACTGGCCAATTTTCCGTAGTTTTCCCGCACCCGGGAATTTCCGGTATTCTCATAATTTTTGATCAGCTTTCTTACTAATATATTTGTCACAACGCTATTCCTTCCCAGATCATTCACTCCAGTTATCCCAAATTCAATTATCCGATACCACTAAATTCCTGGCCACGTTTTTAAAAAACTGGTAAATTTAGCCATTAACTTCATCTGATTATTATAACCCAAAATCTTCAAATCACCAAACAAAGAGAAAAAATCCCGGTAATTCCGGGATTTTGAACAACTTACTTTAAAACATATTTTAAGGATTCAATAATGCTATGTGCGGTTAGGGTACTCTGGCCAAAATGCTCGGCATAATAGTCCCCAGCCTTGCCGTGATAAAAAACGCCAGCCCGGGCAGCTTCAAAAAGATTGACGTTTTGTCCGGCAATTCCGGCAATCATCCCGGCCAGAACATCGCCACTGCCACCCGTGGCCATTCCCGGATTTCCTGTGGAATTAAACCAGATTTCGCCATTGGTTCCAAAGATCATCGTCCGATATCCTTTTAATACCACCACGACCTGATATTCCATCGCAAATTTCTGACCGTACCCAATAGGATCTTTTAAGATGTCTTCCCGAGGCACGTCAATAAGCTTGGAAAACTCAGCAAAATGAGGGGTAATAACCACCGGAGTTTTTGATTCTTTTAAAGAATCCACCACCACGGCCAGATGATGAATCCCATCGGCATCAATCACCACCGGCAGACTGCCTTCCAGTAAATGCTCCAGAATAAAGCTATAATTCTTGGCCCGGCCAATCCCCGGTCCAATTAAAATTACCTTTTTGCGGTCATGCTTGATGTCGTCCGAGGTAATATTACAGTCATAGGTCTTAATCAAAGCTTCAGCCGGGGCCCGGGCCACCACCGGAATATAAATATCCTGGGGCACATAGCAAGTCACCAGACCGCCACCGCTTTTCAGGGCCCCTTCGATTGAGAGGATTCCAGCCCCGCTCATCCCCTTGGAACCGGCAATCACAACCACTGAGCCGTAATCGTATTTATGGGTATTCTTTTTTCGTTTCTGCGGAAATTTAAGATCACTTTCCTGAGTATAGTATTTTTCATTGGGAATGCTGTTTTCATCAATCCCGATATCAATCAGAATGGTATCACCAGTATAATCAGGTCCATCATTTAACAGACAACCGGTTTTATAATTCTGGATCACAATGGTCTTATCGGCAAAAATCCCATTTCCAATGGTCAAACCAATATCGCCCCTGAGGCCAGACGGAATATCAATGGCAATTTTCTCCCGATCAAAATCATTAACCAGATCAAAGATGCGATTGTAACTGGCCGGAATTTCTTTATCCACCAGGCCAGTACCAAAGATGGCATCAACCACATGGGTAGCCCGTTTCATAATCAGACTCAGATCTTCCAAATCAGCGTCATCCTGCAGGGTGCGGATGGGAATATTTTTATCTTCCAGCCGCTTAAGACTGATCTGACTGTCTTCCGACAATTTTTCCCGATCTGCAGTCAAGAATAAATGGACGGTATAACCATCCTCAATCAATGACCGGCCGATGACCAGTCCATCACCACCGTTGTTGCCTGGTCCGCACAAAATGATAATCTGAGCCTTTTCATCAAGATCTACCTTGATAACTTCGGCGCAAGCATGCCCCGCCCGTTCCATCAATTCAATGCTGGGTGTCCCGGCAGCTACGGCATGGCGATCCATAACCGCCATTTCTTTTGGTGTGACAACTTTCATTTCTTTCCTCTTTTCCCATCCATGAAAAATAATCCTATGTGTATTGTCATTATATCAAATAGACGGTTTTTGTAAACCATCAAACGAATAAAGCCGCCAATTCTGACGGCTTTATGATAATCCTATTTAATTTTATCTTAATGCATCCAGTGCTTTGATGGTTTTAGCATCAATTTTTCCGGTTTCGGTGAGCCCATTAGCTTTTTGGAAAGCCTTCACCGCCGTCTCAGTGGCGTCATCAAAGGTTCCCGTGGCCGACTCGGCGGCCAGATATTTCTGGGCCACTAAAATCTGCTGATAGGTTTGCAGCACTTTTCCGCTGTCGCCTTTTTCAAATTTAACGTCTTCGGCAACCAAAGAGATAATGGTGGAGCGATCCAGCTTCCCGGTTTGCTCCAGACCCTTCATCGCCTGATAGGTTTTAATCGCCGTCTGCACCTCTTCTGTCAGCTCACTGGAGGGTTGACTGATCAGAAAACCCAGTGAATATAAGATCTGTTGATATTCAAGAATCTCTTCATTTTTATCACCCAACGTGTATTCGGTTATAACGATGGTAGTACCATCGTCGGTTTTAATTTCTGTTGTCTTATCTTCGCTCTCCGCTTCACCATTATTGATGGTCAGCATTTCGGGTTCCATCCCGACGGCAATGGAATAAACATCAGAAATCCCCTTTTCGGTCATGGTCAACTGATCCGCAGCCGAATAGACATCCTCAATCACAAAGGATGAAGTCAAAAAAATCAAAAATATGGTCATCACGATATAAAGAAAAACATCTTTAAATCGTTTGAACGGGGTATTTTTATTCATCTTCCTCACCTGTCCAGTTATGCCAAACTGCCTGAACATCTTCATTATCATCAAACATATCGATCATTTTTAACATTTTTTTAATTTCAGTGGCATCGATCAGTTCGACTTCGGTGGATGGGATCATGGCAATTTCAGCCGAAGCCAATTCGTAGCCTTCCTGTTTCAGGGCATCACAAACCTGGCCAAAATCCACCGGCTCGGTGCTGATTTCATAACCTTCTTCAGCAGTTTCAATATCTTCGGCACCGGCATCAAGAGCCAGCATCATCAGTGCCTCTTCATCCAGACCATCAGCTTTTTCGATCATGATCTGGCCTTTTTTAGTAAACAGAAAACCCACACAACCACTGGTACCGAGATTTCCGCCATTTTTATCAAAGGCATGACGAACATCGCCAGCAGTCCGGTTTTTGTTGTCCGTTAGGGTCTCAACAATCACCGCAACGCCACCCGGTCCGTAACCTTCATAGGTAATTTCTTCATAGACACTACCCTGCAATTCACCGGCACCTTTTTTGATCGCCCGGTCAATGTTGTCATTGGGCATATTGGCAGCCTTCGCTTTGGCGATGGCTTCTTTTAATTTTGCATTCATATCCGGATCGCTGCCACCCTCACGGGATGCCACCGCAATATATTTTGCTAACTTGGTAAAGATTTGACCGCGTTTCGCGTCTGCTTTTCCTTTTTTGTGTTTAATAGTCGACCATTTTGAATGTCCAGACATCGACAACCTCCTCGTTTATATATGTTTTACAATGTGTTATTATAACATACTGTTCTTTTTTAACAAGCATGTTTTTTGATTCTTAAACCTCTGCCTCAATCTTATTGACTTCCGACTCCAGTTCTTTTCGCAGTAAGATCAACTGGATAATGTCCTCCTGAGCAAACAGGTCATCAAATATTTTTTCGTAGTGGGAGGCCTTATCACCATGATTGAGTTTGTATAAATGGCCAATATTATCGAGTATGCTGGTAACCAGACTGGATTTAATACCAAACAGCCGCTGGGCACTTTGGATCTCCTCACGGATCGATGACATTTCCCGATCCACTTCGTTGACGGCATTGGCCGCATTGATTAGCCGCATTTTAATGGCTTCCGGGATGTTTTCTTTATATTTATAGTTTAAGGAATGCTCGATGATCGACCAGAAGTTCATGGCCAAGGTACGAATCTGAATTTCCACGAGGATGGACTGCTTACCGGACACACAAAAAACCGGGTAACGGATAATCAGATGATAGCTTTTATAGCCGCTTGGCTTGGCTTCGTTCAGATAATCCTTAACCTTGACAACATCCATATCGCAGTTTGTCCGTTTGCGAATCAACTCAACGACCTCGTAAATGTCTTCTTCAAACTGGCACATAATACGAATACCGGCAATGTCCTGAATGGTTTCCTCCAGGGCTTCAATATCAACGCCATACTTATTAATTTTTTCCAGAATACTGGCCACGCTCTTAACCCGGCCATAAACCGATTCAATCGGGGAGTATTCACCAATTTTCTCATACTGCTCTTTTAAACTTGTGAATTTTAATACGATCTCATCCACTGCCTGATGATAAGGGATGAGAAATTCTTGCCAATATTTTGTTCCCAAGGACTTTACCTCTTTTTATTTTTCCCAGAGAATTTTCGTCCCTGGTAATTATTTTCCTGCTCCATGCGAGCGTCAAGCTCATCTTTAATTTTCCACCAGCTGGTATTCCAGTTGGTAATAACAGAGTCCTCTTTGGGCACCCGGCCAATTAGCCGCTGTACCACAATTTTGGGGTCAAGATACTCCAAAAATAAAATCCCCCGGGTGATATAGTCATCCTTCGGGAGAAGTGTCAGCTTTCTGTCTTGATACCACTGTTCCAATAGCGTGTCTTTTTCGATGTATAAACTATGACACTTAACAAAATCAGTTTTTTTGCGGGATAAAAGCTTCGCACCGCTGATCACATCAGCTTCGCTATCCCAGGGTAAATCCAGAATCATATGGGTGCAGGTTAACAGACCGGCTGCTTTAATCCGATCGATGGCCTGTTCGTAGTCAGCCAGGGTATGCCCCCGCTTAATGATTTTCAGGGTTTCTTCGTTAGCGCTCTGCAATCCCAACTCAATTGTTACCTCAACGCCCTGTTCGGCTTTAACTGTTTCCAGAAAATAAAGCTGCTCGTCGGTGATACAATCCGGCCGGGTTGAAACCGAAATCTCCACTACATCCGGGCGAAGCGCTGCCAGAATCCATTTCTTAAAGTCTGAAAATTCACAATAGGTGTTTGAAAAGCTCTGAAAATAGGCTATAAACTTTTTTGCGTGATAGCGTTTGCCAATATAGGCAATATTTTTTTCCAGCTGTTCGCTGACGGACAACTGATCCGACAAGGTTTCGTTGCCTCCACCCTTGGCACCGCAATAGACACAGCCACCGCTCCCCCGGGTACCGTCGCGGTTGGGGCAGGTCACCGGGATATTGATTGGAATCTTATATACTTTTTCGCCATAGCGTTCTTTGAGCCAAATCGAATAGATGTTATATCGATAGTCTGTCATGGGTTTTATTTATTTCCTCAATAAGATTAAACAGACGAACCGTTTTATTGCTAATCAGGTTCGTCTGAAATGTTTATATTAATTTAGTGACACATTCTGGCAATTCTTCTTTTTCACAGCTTAAGCTGAGAACGAATTTTATATCATGTTTTTCTGTAAGCTGTTGAATTTTTTGAACAATTTTACAAATGTCCTCTGATGACTGATAATTAATCAGCCGTAAGGTATTATCAATAAAAACAATTTTCACATCATAATTCTCAGCAATAACCCCGCTAATGAAGCCAAAAAGCTGATCTGTTCCAACGATGCCAAACTCCTCCAGGTTTGTGAATCTGATTTTAGTATCTACTTTTACTCGATATTTGTCTCTGTCATTAAGAAAAATGATATCCCCTTCGCAGGTCTCCAGCGCAGTGTTTGCCATGTCAATCATTTTTTTTGTTTTGCCGCTTCCTTTTGAACCGTATACAAATTCAATCATTTTAGACACCTCATTTCATATTGATAACTTCATTATAAGGGTAAGTATCAATAATTTCAATCATTTTTAAAGAAATCAGCATAACATTTCAAAATAATATGCTATAATAAAAAAAAATTGAACCTTACGGAGGTCACCGTTTGAATACCTCAGATCACTATGAATCGCTTGTGTCACTTTTTGATAAGCAATTACAATTTGCGCAAAACCTACAAAAGAAGATTATTCCGTCCCCTGGCTCTTTTGTATCCAATCACTATCATTTTTACAGTTATTTAAAACCCTTTCGCAAAGTCGGCGGGGATTTCTATGATTTTCATTTTATGGATAATGGCAAGATCAGTCTTTTAATCGCTGATGCCACCGGTCACGGTATCGATGCGGCAATGATTACCAGCATGATCAAACTGAGCTATTCCTATACCATGAAAGACAGTCACATCAACCAGTCTCCCAGCCTGGTGTTAAAGCAGATTGAGTCCGATATCAGCCAGCAAATGGACAACACCTTCTTTACCGCCATCGCTCTGGTCTTGGATCCCAGTGAAGATGTTTTATATTTTGCCAACGCTGGACACCCCGATGCAGTGCTTTTAAAAGCCAATCACAAGATCGAGCTGCTTAAACCCAACCTGCCGATGCTGGGATTGCAGCAATTTATGAAAACCATGCACTATTTTGATATGCGCATCAATTTTTCCCGAAACGATAAACTGCTGCTCTTTACCGACGGCCTCGTCGATGCCAAAAATCCCCAGCGTGAAGAGTTCTCGATGGACCGGATCATCTCAGTTATCAAACAGAACCCGGATCTGCCGATCAACCTTCTGGGCAGCCATATCATTGATGCCTGTGCCAAATTCAAACAGGGTCAGCCCCCATCCGATGATATCTGCATTTTAGGGATCGAGGTCGATGACTAGTTTTCTAATGGAAATCTAATCCTTTCTGACTAAACTAATGGTATACGTTATTTGGAGGTTTTCGCCAAAAATCTCATGAAAGGACGGATTACCATGTTAGAACCTAAACGAATATTAATCTTAACCTGCTCCCACGGGTCGGGCCATAAAATGGTAGCCCAAACCCTTAAAGAAAGCTTTGAAGCCCGGGGTCATCTTGTCTCGGTGGAGGATCTGTTCGATAAAACCAATCCCACGCTCAACCGGATGATTGAAAAATCCTATCTGCTTTCCTATTCGATTGGTAGCAGCTTTTACGAACGGGTTTATTACGATGTCGAAGAATATGCCCATAATAAACTGATGTACAACCTCTGGAATTTTACCAGCAAAGCCTTATTAAAAATGGTTGACGCATTTAAACCGGACTGTATTATCAATACTTATGGCTATACCATCTCAGCCATTCTAAAAAAAGATAATTACCCCCATATCAAGCTTTTTACCGTTGTCACTGATTTTTGTATTCCTAAACCCTGGATTCATCAGGAAACCGATCGTTATTATGTCGCCTGCGAAAACGTTGAAGAGACGCTGATCGGCGAGAGCATTCCTCGGGAAAGAATCTTAAAAACCGGGATTCCCATCCGGGACGCTTTCTATGCCAGGGAAAACCGTCAGGCCATTCTAAAAAAATATAATCTCGATCCCCATAAAAAAATCCTGATCATTTTTGCTGGAACCTATGGGGTACTGAAAAACATCAAGGAAATTTGTCAACGGACTGATCGGATGAATAATCTCCAGACCATTGTCATCTGCGGCAAAAATCAACATCTCCAACGGGAACTTGAAATGGAAAACCTGCAAAATACCCGAATCTTCGGTTTTGTTCCGGATATCCATGAATTTTATACTGTTGGTGATCTGATGGTCACCAAACCTGGCGGCATCACCCTGAGTGAGGTGGTAGCCAAAAAAATTCCGGTTATTCTTTATAATCCCACCCCTGGTCAGGAAGGCGAAAATGCCTGTTGGTTTAAACGACAGGGGGCCGCAGTTGTTGCCAATAATTTTAATGAACTGATCCTTGCCATTGATGCACTCAAGGAAAACGAAATTAAACGTTTTTCAATAAAAAACAGTCTGAGCAAAATTTATTATGGTCATGCAGCCAACCTGATCACCCAGGACGTTCTAACTCAGTTAACACTAGCAGATGGCGTTCCATATCTGACAGAATCCATTTAAACTAACGAAAGCTCTTTTTAAGCATATTCGTTTACCATTGGCTTGTTTACTGACAGGTGAATGTGAACTTTAGCTGCTCTGCTGATCAGCATCGTAAAGATAAATCTCTAAAGATAAATGATTGAAAAGAGGAATTAAATGTGAAACCACGAATAATCAGTGATAGCTCATGTGATTTACCTAAAGATTTTCTGGAAAAGGACGGGATTGATTTTTCGCTGGTTCCTTTAAAAATAATCGTTGGCAATCACGAATTTATCGATGATGAAACCCTCAATCCCAAAGAACTGATTGCCGCAATGAAAGCTGAAAAAACAGCGACCTCCTCGTCATGCCCCTCCCCCGAGGATTTTGCGGCAGAACTGCGAAAAAATAAGGAAAGTTATGTGATTACCATGACTTCTGGATTAAGCGGCATCTACAACAGTGCCCGGGTTGCTAAAAATATGGTTCTTGAAGAAGATGATTCCCTAAAAATCAGCCTCTTCGATACCCACGCCACCTCCCCGGTGATGATTTTAATGGTGATGAAACTCCGGGATCTGATCAAAACCGGCGATATGGATTTTGACACCATCAGTGAAAAATTATCCCTTTATCTGGAGACTCTGAATCTACGGTTTTTACTCCAGGATCTTTCTAATCTGGTTAAGAGCGGCCGGATGAATCGAGTGGCTGGCGCAGTCGCTTCAGCACTCTCAATCATGCCCATTTTCAGATCTGATGATAAAGGCGAAATTCAGCTGGTCACTAAGGCCCGGGGCATCAAAAAAGCCCTGTCCAGTCTTGCCAGCATGGTTGAAGAAAAAATCAAGACCCAACCCCAGTTTCCGGTGGTCATTACCCATTGCAATAATCTCAGTCAGGCTGAAATTCTCAAGGATCTGCTGGAAAAACGCTTTGATCTCAAAGAAATTTACATCTTTCCGATGCACGGCTTAACCACCTACTATTCCAACGATAAAGGCCTGCTCATGGCTTTTTAATAAACGCTTAAAATCACATAAATAAAAGGACTTAAGCCAGATTTGGTTTAAGTCCTTTATTTTTAACTAAATTATTAGCATTATTCCGTCAGTCGGTACTCATCCATGGCCTGATTTACCAGCAAATCAGCCCGGTTGTTGTAGGGATTGTCAGCATGGCCTTTAACTTTGTGAAAAATGACCTTGTGGCGGTTGACCAACTGATCCAGTTCGATCCAGATTTCCCGGTTTTTTAACGCCCCGGCTTTACCCCGACTCCAGTTCTTAGCCTTCCAGCTGCCAATCCAGTTCTGCAGATAGGCATTGACGACATAGGCCGAATCGCTGTAAATATGTACCTCACAGGACTCCTTTAATAGTTTCAGGCCTTCAATCACCGCCAACAACTCCATCTGATTGTTGGTGGTGTTTTCATAGGCCTGCTTATACTCTTTGGTCACATTCTTTTCGGGATAAATCAGCACCCCGCCAATGGCGCCCAGATTCTCACCTTCCTTGCCATTACCCCGGCAACCCCCATCGGTATAGAGATGAATCACTTTCATCGTTGCTATTTTACCACGATGTTGAAAATTTTTCCGGGTACGTAAATCTCTTTGACAACCGTTTTCCCCTGGGTATACGCCTGGATATTTTCCTGAGCCAGAGCAATCGCTTTGGCTTCGTCTTTATCGGCAGCCACTGGAATGGTAATCGTTCCCCGCACCTTGCCATTGATCTGAACTGCCATTTCAATGACATCATCGACCGTTTTAGCTTCATCATATTGCGGCCAGACGGCATCATCAAGAGTTCCACCGAAGTCCATATTCTGCCAGATTTCCGAAGTGATATGGGGCGCGACCGGATAGAGCAATTGCAGAAAAGTCTTAAAGGCGTCGCGGGTAATTGAACCTTCCCGGTTGAATTCATTAAGCAGGGTCATCAACGCCGCAATCGCGGTATTGTATTTCATTTCTTCATAATCATCGCTGACTTTTTTAATGGTTTTATGAATGGCTGTTTCCAACACCTGACCATAGCCCGCTTCATCAGTCACAATCTCCTGAAGTTTCCAGACTCGATCAAGAAAGCGGCGACAGCCTTTTGCACCATTATCGGACCAGGGCGCCGCTTTTTCATAATCCCCGATAAACATAATGTAGGTTCTCAGGGTATCGGCCCCAAACTCCTCAATGATAACATTGGGGTTGACCACGTTGCCCTTGGATTTGGACATTTTTTCACCATCGTTGCCAAGAATCAACCCTTGAGCGGTTCGTTTGGTATAGGGCTCCCGCACCGGTACACAGCCAATGTCAAACAAAAACTGATGCCAGAAGCGTGAGTAAAGCAAATGTCTTGTAACGTGTTCCATCCCGCCGTTATACCAGTCCACCGGCATCCAGTATTTCAGTTTTTCCGGGGAGGCAAAGGCTTCATCGTTCTTGTTATCAAAATAACGCAGGAAATACCAACTGGAACCGGCCCACTGGGGCATGGTATCGGTTTCCCGTTCGGCCGGGCCACCACACTCGGGACAAGTGGTTTGATACCATTCGGGGATATTGGCCAGTGGCGACTTACCGGTATCAGTGGGGGTATAACTTTCCACCATCGGCAATTCCAACGGCAGCTGATCTTCAGGCACCGGTACCATTCCGCATTTGGGACAGTGGACAATCGGTATCGGTTCACCCCAATAACGTTGTCGGTTAAAAGCCCAGTCCTTCATTTTATAATTGATGGTGCGTTTACCCAATTTTTCCTTTTCCAGGAAGTCGATGGTTTTTTGGATCGCCTCTTTGACTTCCAAGCCGTTTAAAAAGCCGGAGTTAACCATTTCGCCCGAATCGGTATTGGTATATGCCGCTTCGGTAACATCGCCACCTTTGATAACTTCAATAATTGGCAGCTTAAATTTTCTGGCAAAATCCCAGTCTCTTGTATCATGGCCAGGCACAGCCATGATCGCACCGGTACCGTAGCCCATCATGACATAGTCGGCAATAAAAATCGGGATCTCAGTATTTGTCACCGGATTGATCGCCTGGATGCCCAGGATCCGCACCCCAGTTTTATCCTTAGCCAACTGCACCCGTTCAAATTCAGTTTTGCGTTTAGCCTGTTCCTGATAATCAACCAGCTCATCCATATTGGTAATCGCTTCGGACAGCTCGTTAATCAGTGGATGTTCGGGCGCAATAACCATAAAGGTGGCGCCAAACAGGGTGTCCGGCCGGGTAGTAAAGACCCGCAGCGCTTTGTCATAACCGGCGATGGTAAAGTCAACTTCAGCACCCACCGATTTACCAATCCAGTTTTCCTGTTCCAGGCGGATCCGCGGCAGATAATCGACGTCATCCAATCCTTTTAGCAGTTCTTCGGCATAGTTTCTGATTTTTAAGAACCAAACGTCTTTTTCCAGCTGCACCACTTCGCTACCGCAACGGTCACACTTGCCGTCCCGGAAGTCTTCGTTAGCCAGCACCACCTTACAGCCGTTGCAGAAATTGACATAGGTTCGATCCCGAAAAGCCAGGCCATGTTTAAACAATTGTAAAAAAATCCATTGGGTCCATTTATAATAGCTGGGATCAGTGGTATCAATTTCTTTATCCCAGTCAAAGGCATAGCCAATCCGTTTTAACTGATTGGTAAAGACTGCAATATTCTCATCAGTCACTTCCCGGGGATGACGGCCGGTTTGAATGGCATAGTTTTCAGTCGGTAAGCCAAAGGCATCCCAGCCAATCGGAAAGAGGACGTTAAAGCCTTCCATCCGACGTTTTCGGGCAATCACTTCCAGGGATGTGTAGGCACGTACGTGACCGACGTGAAGCCCGACGCCAGAGGGATAGGGAAATTCAACCAGTCCGTAAAATTTTTCCTTATCTGAGTTTTCTTCCATCCGGAAGGTTTCATTTTCTTCCCAATGCTTCTGCCAGCGCTCTTCTATTCTTTTATGCTCGTATGTTGACATATTTCCTCCATTTACTCGCCTGCCTGTATCTCCCTGCTTAAATCAGAACAACAGTAAGCTTTTGCTTTTATTATTTTTGACGACCTGTTCAATAGCCTATTAAACATCTTTAAAAGATAAAAAATCCTTTATTTTATCCGCCGCTGCGAAAAAAAAATCCGCTCCCCCGAAAAGGGACGAACTTTTTCCGGTCTCCTAATGATCTTCAACCCTCATTATAAATAAGGGCGGAACAGCTGTCAATCATTTGTGCTTTTTTTTCGCTTATGATATACTAAACTCCAGAAAACTGCAAAGGAGCATTTATGTATCCCTTACTTAAAATCAATAAGCAAAAAATAGTTGAAAATACGCAAGCCATTATCCAGCGCACCAATAAATTAGGGGTCGCTGTCACTGCTGTCACTAAATGTACCGGCGGCAACCTGGAAATTGCCCAGGCTTTTCTGGATGGAGGCGCCACC
Organism: Acetobacterium sp. UBA5834; assembly: GCF_002435675.1. NCBI lineage: Bacteria > Bacillati > Bacillota > Clostridia > Eubacteriales > Eubacteriaceae > Acetobacterium > Acetobacterium sp. UBA5834. The sequence continues at coordinate 28,941 of NZ_DJGY01000047.1, forward strand.
ACAATCGGTGATTCCCGGATAAAAAACCTTAAAAATTTGGCCCCACTACCCTGTGAAAAATGGCTGATCCGGGTGCCGATGCCCAGTGAGGTTAATCATGCCGTTGCCTATGCGACACTATCTTTAAACAGCGAAATAACAACCATCCGGCTGTTAAATCAGGCGGCCCAGGCTCAGGGCAAAATCCATGGCATCCTCTACATGCTTGACCTGGGGGATCTGCGTGAAGGTCTATTTATTGGTGACGGAAATCCCGCTAAACCAGAAATTGAAGCCTTAATCGCAGCCGCTTTTGCGAAACTGGATCAGGATATTAAAGAAATTGCCGCTATGAAAAATATCAAACTCCGTGGTATTGCCACCAATGCCACCTGCGTTGGTGCCACCATCCCCACTCCCCAAACCTTTGGGGCTTTTTTTAAGGTTAAAGCCCGGATTGAAGAAAATTATCAGCTTCCCTGCGAGATTGTTTCCGGTGGGAATTCCAGCGCCTATTATCTGGTCGACAATGAAACGCTTCCTGGGGAAATCAACAACCTGCGACTGGGCGATGTGATCCTGTTTGGACGGGAGTCGGCCTATTATCACTGCTATGATTATCTCCATCAGGATGCCTTTATTCTGGATGTTGAGATCCTTGAGTTGCAGGATAAACCCACCTATCCCGTTGGTGAAATCGGGCGCAATGCCTTCGGCGAAATCCCCACCTTTGAGGATAAAGGAATCCGTCGTCGAGCCATCTGCGGTCTGGGTCGCCAGGACACCGATACTGACCATATCTTTCCCCTTTTGCCGGGACTGACCATCGAAGGTTCCAGTTCCGATCATCTGGTGATTGACGTCAGCGATGCCAAAACCACCTATCAGGTCGGCGACATCATCAGCCTGCGCTGCGATTACGTCGGGGCGCTTCACGCTGCCACTTCATCTTATGTTGACAAAATTGTTATCACCCAATAAATATATAGCGAATTAGACAAGGAGAATTATTAATGAAAGACGAAACCACCTACCGCATCCCCTTTGACATTCTGGAAGCATTCATGACCGATGCCTTAAAAGGGATTGGTGTACCTGAAGAAGACGCCAAGATCTGTGCCGACATCCTGATTAGCTCCGATAAACGGGGAATTGATTCCCACGGCATCGGCCGTTTAAAACCAATCTACTACGACCGAATCAAGCAGGGCATCCAAAATCCGGTGACGGAATTTGAAGTCGTCAAAGAAACGTTTACCACTGCGGTCATCGACGGTCACGATGGCATGGGCCATGTCATTGCTAAAAAAGCCATGCAAATGGCGATTGATAAAGCCAAGATCTACGGCATGGGAATGACTGTCGTCCGAAATTCCACCCATTATGGTTTTGCCGGTTACTATCCGCTGATGGCCATCGAAAACAATATGATCGGGATGACCGGCACCAATGCCCGTCCGTCGATTGCACCAACCTTTGGGGTCGAAAACATGCTCGGCACCAACCCCATCACCGTCGGGGTACCCAGTGATGAGCCCTTCCCCTTTGTGCTGGACTGCGCCACCTCAGTTTCCCAGCGAGGTAAAATTGAAGTTTATGACCGGGAAAACAAGGATCTCCCCGATGGCTGGGTCATTGACCGCCAGGGACGAAGCCGTACCGATACTAAACAGATCCTGATCGATTTAGTCAAAGGTGAGGCTGCCCTGACACCGCTGGGCGGCATCGGCGAAGACACCGGTGGCTATAAGGGTTATGGTTATGCCACCTTCGTGGAAATCCTCTCGGCGGCCCTCCAGAGCGGGTCTTTCTTAAAAGGCCTACTTGGTTTTGACGCCAATGGCAAGGCTCAGCCCTACCATCTTGGCCATTTCTTTATTGCTATTAACATCGAAAACTTTACCGAACCAGAATCCTTCAAGAAAATCACCGGCGACATCTTAAGAGACCTTCGGGCCTCAGAGAAAATGCCCGGTCAGGAACGAATCTATACCGCCGGTGAAAAGGAGTATGAAGCCTGGCTCGATCGCAAAGACAAAGGCACCCCGGTAAATGAAGCGCTGATTAAAGACATTCTCGATATTAAAGCCGAATTGGGACTTAAACAATACCACTTCCCATTTGAAAAATAACGAAAGCTTTCTTAATAGAAAGCAAAAAGAAACGGATTAAACCCCGTTTCTTTTTACTTTTACAATTATATTTTTAATAGGTTTCGACAAATAATTCAAAATAGGCCTGGGCATGTTTGCAGGCTGGACATTCATCAGGTGCTTCAGCACCTTCATAAATATAACCACAGTTGCCGCATTTCCATTTGACATCACTGAACCGTTTGAAAGTACGGCCTAACTCAATGTTCGCCGCCAGTTTCAGATAACGGGTTTCATGGGCCTTTTCAGCGACACAAACCTGAAGCCAGGTTTCGGCTATTTCGTCAAAGCCTTCCTGTTTGGCGATTTCCGCAAATTTCGGATAAAGCTCGTTCCATTCTTCGTTTTCTCCGGAAGCTGCATGCAATAAATTGTTTTTGGTATCCCCCAGGGCAACTGGGAAAGTAGCACTTACTGGAATTTCAACCGCATTGCCCAATGTGTATTCATTGGCCGCAATGTGCTTGTAGAACAACTCACCATGTTCTTTTTCATTGTTGGCTGTTTCTGTGAAGATCTCACTGATCTGAACATAACCTTCTTTTTTGGCGATGGATGCAAAATACGTATAGCGCATTCTTGCCTGAGATTCACCTGCAAAAGATGTCATTAAATTAACTAACGTCTGTGTTCCTTGTAATTTACCCATTTTTTCCTCCCTTATAATGATTATAAACTTACTCTAATTATATACCAGATTTGGCAAAAATGAAACATCTAAATTATTCTGATTTATTTAGCATATCTATAAACTGAATCAGTGCCTGAGCAGCCTGGAACGGTCCATTCTGTTCATAGCCAGGAATGCCCAACTGGGTCCGGATCATACCGATTTTCACACCTGTTTCCTGCATTTTTTTGAATGTTTTCTTGGCAATTTTTTCATGCTCGTCTTTTAACTGCACCGCGCCAAAGGGGTTTGCAAAGTAGGTTGTCGTAATCCCCACTTCTCCAGTGGTACCCTTGGCCATCCGCTTGCCCTCAGAAAAGACTGCATAAGCTTCATCCAAATCATTAAACAGCTCAATCGGTGGAGTAGTTTCACTGATTTCTTCGTAGTTATTAATGTAAAAGACAAAGTCTACTCGGGTCGATTTGGAAATTTCTTCATAGGACATCTGCGGCACAATAACCCGGGCATTGACAATGTTGGGATTCATGAAGATACTGCGGTCCATAGTACTGTAGGCATACCCCGGCTGAAGGTCATCAAGTCGCACAAAAGCGCCTATTTCGGTACCTACGGCCATCAGCTCGCCTTCTTTACTAAAATGAAGGGAGCCCATATCATCGATCAGAATATCAAAGTCACACGCCAATTCTTTCGGAAGTTTGTTGATGGCTTCCAGGGTTTCTGATTTGCCAGCCCCACTATCTCCAATCAGCATGATGTTGGCCGATTTTCGTCCGCCTACCCGAATCTTGGCAAAGGCACCATGAACCGGCATCGCCTTTTTCTCAATTTGAATGATATTATGGAGGGTCAGCATCATTTTTTTCATATAACCAAAGTAATCAATCTCAGCGGTGTCAGGCAAGAGCCCATAATAGACGTCATCTTCTTTGGCGACAAAGCCCAATTTTTCATCATCCTCAAAAAGCGCTCCGTCCAACCCAAAAAATACCACCGCATCTGGTTTTTGTTTGGTAAATTCTTCTGGTGTAGCCATTTCAAAGAGATTGAACAGGCCTGCTCCCAGGGCTAAAAATTCTTTTTGAACATAAACAATCGACAGTAAACGGCCGACCTTTACGGGGATGGCGAACCATTCATCGCAATCCAGGTAGAATTTTTGTAAAATCCGTTTATCCTTCACCGGAAAAATCCCATCACGCTTGCTGGACTGCGTATAAAAAATCACCGGTGGTTCAAATATCGCCTCCCAGACGTAGGGTACCTTGTACAGTGAATCATTTTTGCTCTTAACCCCCCGGTCAAACTCAAATTTGTCGGTTAGAAAAGCTACCTGAGCACCACTGGGCAGCTGCCGATAAATACTGACGCTTTTCCCAGTAACATTGAAGTGGATATTGCGATAAAGATCCAACACCATTTTTTTGAAGGCATCATTGTTGGAGGCTAGGGAATAAGCCTTGGATCGTTTGGTATTTTCGTCCGGACTGTATTCATCGGTTTTAATCATAAAACGTTGAATACTGCGCCAATAGTTGTAAAACCCTTCCAGAAATCCCAGAAACAGCTGGGAATATTCTTCATAGGTAAACTGGATATCAAAATAGCCGGATTGGATAATCTCATCCAGAGCATTAATATTCAACAGATAAACAAAATCAATGAAGGCCGTTTCATTAAACTCGCCCTTGCCATTTTTAAAGGGCTCCAGTGTTTGCAACAGATAGGACTTTTTTACAGTCAGTTCATCAATAAATGTCTTAACCAATTTTTTGAACAGGGTAGACTTAATAATCTGGCCAAAATTGGTGAATTTGAGATCACCCTTGATCAAAGCTGTCCGTTCCAAATTAATATTTTTTGATTCCATGTTTTCCTCCTAGATATTTACTATCTCCAATAGTTCGATAATACTGCTAACCAGGTGGGTGGCTCCAGCCTGTCGTAGTTCATCTTCACTGCCGCAACCATAAGTAACCCCCACTGAATCAATTCCTACTTCTTTGGCACCAATGATGTCAAAGTGACGATCCCCAACCATCACTACATCGGCTAAATCCTTGACTCCATTGTCGTCTAAAAGATTCGTAATGATTTCTTTCTTGTTACTGCGAGTTCCATCATTATATGTTCCATAAACTCGATTAATTGAAATATCAAGCTTCAAACGCTCAACGATTTTCCGTGCATTGGTTTCGTTTTTTGTTGTCGCTACGGCCAGGAAACAGCCTTTTTCGCAGAGTGTGGCAATGGTCTCTTTAACGCCCTGGTAAAGCTTGGCCTGGTACATCTGGCCATTACCTACATATTCTTCCAAGTAAAATTCGTAGCCTTTTCTAGCCTCATCCAATGAAAAGCCATAAATATCCTGAAACGTCTTAAGCATCGGTGGACCAATCAATGCATCAACATTTGTGACTTTCGGATCAGGAACATTCATTTTTTTCAGGGCATATTCAAACGAACAACGGATTGTTTCTTTCGAATCGATCAGGGTTCCATCCAGATCGAATAGTATATGTGAATAACTCATCGTTTCTCCTTGTCAACTTTTTATAATTCATTCAGAATTTTTGTTCGTATTAATTATAATATAGAAGCTACCTTCCAACAAGGCAAAATATTACTCTAAACTGGATAAAATCGTCAAAGAAGGATACTATTTAACGACTTTCTCCCCAATCAAAAGTATCCCTTAATTATATTGTGGCCCGTATGGTGACGTGATATAATAATACCAGTAAAATTGTTTAAGGAGGATTATAAAAAATGATTGCTATTCCAATTATTCTCGGTCTTTTTGTGATCATCGGTCTATGGCTTATTTTATCACGAAATAGCTTTGTCAGTATTAAAAATCAGGTGGAAGAAGCCTTTTCCACCATGGATGTTTATCTTAAAAAGAGATATGATCTGATTCCCAACCTGGTCGAAACGGTTAAAGGTTATGCCACCCATGAATCAGAAACCTTCACTAAGGTAACGGCAGCCCGAACAGCCGCCATGAATTCAACCAGCATTGATGAAAAAATTGCCAATGAAAACGCGTTATCCGGCTCCTTAAAAAGCCTTTTCGCAGTTGCTGAAGCCTATCCCCAACTGCAGGCAAACAGCAATTTTCTGGATTTACAGCAGCAGTTAAAAATGCTGGAAGATGAAATTGCCAACTCACGAAAATACTATAATGCCGTTGTCCGCACCATGAACACCAAGGTTGAATCCTTCCCCAGTAATTTGGTTGCCAGTATCTTTGGCTTCAAAAAACAACCCTTCTTTGAAGTCGGGTCTGCTTCCGAACGGGAAAACGTTCAGGTTAAATTTAACTGATTTAGCTCTGAATCATCGGGATATCTATTTTATACAACAAAAATAGACGGCGCTGTTACGGTGCCGTCTATACAAATATTTGGGAGGTAAACCATGTGAAAAAGCAACGCAAACCGATCATTCTTACACTTCTTGGATTTCTTCTTTTAGGAATTCTTTTTCCCGGAAGCACCTTTGCCCAAGAATATTTTGATATCAACCAGTATGATGTCACCATGAACGTTTTAGAAAACCATGCCTATCAGGTTCAGGAAAACATCACGGTCACCTTTACAGAGCCCCGCCACGGCATCTATCGCTATATTCCGTATAGCGGGACATTTTATCGGGAGATCAACGGACAGCCGGTAGAAACATCCTACAATGCCCGGTTAATTGATGTCACTGTGGATAATTTTAATTATGAGACCTCCACAGAAAATGGCAATGTCGTGATTCAAATTGGGGATGGCGACAAATATGTCAGCGGCACCCAAACGTATCCGATTTCCTACGTCTGGAATCCCGGCGATGACAAAATTGACAGTATGGATGATGTGTACTTTAACATTATTCCCCAGAATTGGGATACCAGCATTGAAAACGCCCATTTCAAAATTATCATGCCAAAGCCCTTTGATCCAACTCAGGTAGAATTTATCTCCGGCGGCTACGGCAGCACCATCACCGATGCTGTTGATTTTACCGTCAGCGGAAACACCATTGAAGGCACTTTAAACCGGCCCCTTTCCAATTATCAAGGAGTCACCCTTAAAATCAATCTGCCAAACGGATATTTTGTCGGTGCCTTTACAGGCGATGAGTTTCTCCCCTTTATGTATCTTATTTTTGGCCTGTCCCTGCTTGGCGGTGCCTTGATTTGGCTCTTCACCGGACGGGATAAAAAACCGGTGGAAACCGTAGAATTCTATCCGCCACAGAATTTTACCCCCTCCCAAATCGGTTTTATTGTCGATGGTGCCCTGGATAAACCAGAGGTTATGTCTCTACTCATGTATTGGGCCGATAAGGGTTATATGACCATTGAACAGGTTGACAAGAAAAAATTCATCTTCCATAAGGTTAAAAATCTTCCCGAAAACGCTGAAGATTTTGAGCATACCTTGTTCAATAATCTTTTTGATCAAAAAGACAGTTTTTCAACCGTCAGTGTTCCAGCCAGTTTTTACGACACCATCGTGGCCACCAAAGAACAGATTAAAAGTTATTTTGATCTCCCTGATCATCAAATCTTTACTCCAGCTTCAAAAATCGGTCTGGCGGTCATCAGTATTTTTATGACGCTGCCGCTTTTAGCTTATGTCATTAATGGCGCCTATAAACTTGGCATGCTGACCTCATTTTTTGAAGGTCTGATTTTTATCGGGATTGTCGCCTGTTTTGCCGCTGCTCCCACGATTGTCGGCGCTAATATTATCACCTCTGCCCTACGCAATCGCAAGGGTGTAGCCCGAAAAAAAACAGTGGGACGCCTGATCCTGGGAATTATAATCCTGTTTGTAGCGATGCTCCTGTTACTCGTTGTTAATTTTCTCTTGGAATACAATTCACTTATGCCAGCACTGTTGGCACTTGGAGCTACCTTCGGCACCGCCTTTTTTCAAATTATTGCTACCCAGCGAACAGAAACGGGTCGGTTATGGTTGGGCCAGGTACTTGGCTTTAAAAACTTTATTGAGAAAGCTGAAAAAGACCGGATTCTGGCCCTGGTCAATGAAAACCCCCAGTATTTTTTCAATATTTTGCCCTACGCCTATGTATTGGGGGTAACCGACAAATGGGCCAAAAATTTTGAGTCGATTGCCATTGAGCAGCCCAACTGGTATTATGGCACCACTTACGGCAACAATTTTACTTCAGTGTTATTCGTATCGAGTTTAATGCGAAGTATGAACACAATCACATCGGATATTATTGTTCCGCCCAACTCCGGATCCGGAGGATTTGGCAGTGGCGGCTTCTCCGGCGGCGGTGGTTTCTCCGGCGGCGGTGGCGGCGGTGGCGGCGGTGGCAGCTGGTAAGGCGCTTTCTTTCACCGAGTATAATCAACAAAATATCATGCTTTAAAAAAACGCCAGAGCATATCACATTGCTCCGGCGTTTTTTGTATTAGACGTTTTTTTGTTCATCCATTTGTTTGATTACGTCACTTGCCAACGCTTCAGTGATCACCAAATGCTTAATATACCCAGTTTTTAAACCACTGATTACTGAAAAAACGTTGGCTTCCTGGGGTACAAATCCAATCACATCGCGTACTCGGGCCAACAGATCAAGCGGAATTTGGATCGAATAGTCCTCATCACTCCGTATCTGTTTCCCCTGGGGATTAAAAAAATATGAAAGCAGGCAGCCCACCGCTTTTTCATCGATCAGTTTTTTTCCAAACCGCATCGCCGACCCATGATCCGGTACGGAAGGATAGCTGCCCAGGGTTATAAACGCCGTCGTAAGTCGTCTCCAATAATCCTCAACTTGTTTAAAATCTTCCGACTCCATCACTTCCAGTTGTTCCTCTGCCGTGGCAGAGATAGCCGGGCAATTAAGATACTCCCCGTGATAGCCGGTTTTATCGGCAAGCTCTTTGACCAGTTCATCGGGATGGTATCCCTGTTGCGGTGCTGTTATTGCACCGATTAATGGGCAGATTATTCCAACGCTGATCCCCCCCCGTTTTTGCTGGGGTAAAGCAGAAATTACTTTGTTGGTATTATAACCCCAACCCAGCCCCAACAGCTTCGCTTTGGGTAAGAATTCCAGTAAAACTTCAGCACCGGTCTGATAAAGATCCTCCGGGAGTGAGACCACGTGACAACTTTTGAGATTAAAACGGTCACACAACTCGTTACCGAGTCCTCTGATTGTGCGATAGTAGGATAAGACATCAATTTTTACAATACCTGCTTTTCTGGCCTTATTCAGAAGATAGCTAACCGCAGGTCGGGATATCGCCAATTCGTTGGCAATCTCCGACTGGGTTTTATTCTGCTCATAGTACAATTGAGCGACATGGATTAACCGGGACAATTCTTTTTCTTTCAACGAACCACCTCAACCTAATGCTTTAAGTGCCTGTATAATATATCGCATCCACTGGCTTTTGTCAATTTTACAAAGACCATTTTTCACTGCTTGTATGGTTGTGATCAGAGTACACTAATCCAGCGGAATCAGAATCGTACATTTAAAGCGGTCATCAAGAATTTGATAAACCATATTTCCTTGGTAACTTTTTAAGACTTGTTTAACATTAGAAATCCCGTATCCATAATGATCTGCGTCATTCCGCTTGCTGCTTACAATATTGTTTCCTGACTTTTGAATCGTTTTTTCATCAACCGTGTTTTCGATATCAATCAGTAAGCTCTCCCGCTTATAATACATATTAAACTTAATGATTTTTTCCTGATTCCGTCGGCAATCCCGCATACACCCCTCAATGGCATTATCGAGGAGATTTCCCAAAATGATGGATAAATCAATGCTGTTAATCTTTAGTTTTTCTGGAATGGCAATGTAGTGGACAAAATTAATCTGATGATCGGCGGCAACCTTAATCTTATAATTCAGCAGTGCATCCACCACATGATTTCCTGATCGGTTCAGATCTGCAGAATTTTGGAGCAGTTCGTGAAATTGCCGCAGATAATTTTCAATTTCATCACTGGCATGGTTTTTGATCAAATACTCCAGCGTAATCAGATGATTATTCATATCATGCCACAATCCCCGTACTTCGTGGTTCTTTTCGAGCATTTCTTTGTAGTGCTTCTGTTGCAGTTCCAATTGGGCATTAGCATTTTTATATTGATTGATCTTTTCCGATTCATGCTCGAGAACATTTAAGATCACAAAAATAACGACGTTGATGTAGACCAGGGCCCCTAGAGAAACAATCCCCAGCAGATGCCGGTTATCAGCATGAACATCAATAAAGTAGAGGTTCAAACCGATAATGAAACTGATAAACGGAATACTAAAGAGCATCATATTCCGAATGATTAATGAAGCTTTCATTCGATTAATCCTGCCATGTACCGGGTAAAAGCATCGTATACTTTCTGATTTCGTTTGGGACTAATCGGAATCATCGTACCATTTTTCAAAATTGCAGTTTTTGTTTTGATGCTCTTGACATTTTTCAAATGAATAATATAAGATCGGTGGCACAAGACAAACCGCAACGAATCCAATTCTTTTTCCAGTGCTGAAATCGTATAATAGTATTCATATTCGGACTCGAAGGTTGCTACTTTAATTTTTCGACCGAGACTCTCAAAATATAAAATCTCATCACATTTTATAAATACGCGTTCATTATTTATTTCGATTTCATGATAATTATTCTTTGACAACCTGATATCATGCTCAAGTTTCTCCAAAACATGAAACACCTTTTCTTCCGGCAGTGGCTTTAATAAAAAATCACTGGCATTAACCGAATAGCCTTGGATGGCATATTCAATTAATGAGGTTGTAATAATAATCCGCACTGTTGCATTGGTTTTTCTGATTTCATTAGCAACATCTATTCCATCCTCGTTATCCAACCGCATATCAAGAAAAATAATGTCAAATTTTATGCCCGTGCGATTGGCTTCAACAAGTTCATAGCCATGCTTAAATGTGGTCAAACAATACTCTGCTTCAAATGGATACCGTCCAATTAAATCTACCAGAATTTTTTTATGTTGTTCCTCATCTTCGCAAATCGCAATTTTCAACATTCTTTCACCTTTTTCTATCCATAATCTTATCTTAATTAATTAATATATTATATCTTATAACCGTCCGGGTTACAATCTTTTACGTTCATTTAAACCATAGTTTTGATTTTGGTGACATTAGATTTAGTTTTCATGACATCGATATTGTTTTAATCAACAATATTTGCTAATATTTTATCAATCCAATACCGTGCTGATTTTATCCCAGTTCTGGATACTTACCCAGGATCAGTTTTGGGGCACCACCATTCAAACTCTAATAAAGGAACCTCTGTCATGAATCTGAAAAAGTTTATTAATAAACCAGAAAATATCACTTCCGAATTACTTGAAGGCCTTGCTCTTGCCAATCCCTTTCTACTTGAGGTAAAACCAAATAACCTTGTTATCAACAAGGGCCTAAAAACCGCTAACCGGGTTACCATCGTCGCCTTGGGAGGATCGGGTAATGAGCCAGCACTGGAGGGATTTGTTGGTGAAGGAATGATTGACATTGCTGTTGTTGGCGATATTTTTGCAGCACCAGGGCATAAGGCAGTCCTCGAGGCGCTCCAACTTGCAGACAAGGGCAAGGGGACTCTTTTAGTTGTGTTAAATCATGCCGCCGACATGCTGGTTGGGACCCGTACCATGGAAGAGGCAAACAGAATCGGTATGAAGGTATCAATGGTTGTAACCCGAGAAGACGTGGCCTATGCACCACGTTGTGATGCCGACAGACGCCGGGGGCTGGTGGGCTGCGTCCCACTTTATAAAATTGTTGGTGCTGCTGCTGCTCTGGGAAAATCACTCCATGAGATTACCGCTATTGCTCAGGATTTTGCCGATAACATGGCAACCATCGCGGTAGCCAATAAAACTGCGACCCATCCCCAAAATGGTTCAGCTTTTGCCATCCTCGGTACCGATGAAATGGAAATTGGGATGGGCCAGCATGGCGAAGGCGGCGGTGGTCGACACAAAATGAAAACTGCCGATGAAACAGCCATCCTGATGACAGATTTACTGATTGACGATTTAAGCCTATGTGCTGGTGAAGAGATCATGGTTATTGTCAATGGAACCGGAGCCACCACCGTTATGGAAATGTTGATTATTTTCAGATGTGTGCACAAATATCTGAGCTCCAAGGGCATCCGGATTGTGGCCAATTGGGTTGAAGAAGTTCTGACGGTTCAGGAACAAGCAGGCTTTCAGTTATTTTTTGCTCGCATGAATGAACAGTACCTCGAATATTGGAACGCCCCGGCACGCACGCCCTATTTGGTGCGATAGCCGATATGTATTCTACTAGAAGTACCCACAGCGAACTTTGCGATTGTTAATCGTTCACAGAAAATAATTTCATTTTTGTCTCCCACTTTTTTATCAATCGGTGTCTTAATCAAAATTAGCCCCTGCAAATTATCTGAATTTGCAGGAGCTATGATTTCATAATACTCTATTTTTTTTGGAACAAACATCAAATCATTATGTTCCGATCAGTAAGACTAACCATAAACCTTCTGTCATGATGCTATTTTGATTACCCCTAGTAGTTCCAGTTCATTGAACGCTTAATGGCTTCCTGCCATCCATCATATGCTTTGTTGCGTTTCTCAGCAACGATTTCCGGGGTAAAGCTTGCTTCAATCGTCAGGGCTGCATCAAAATCTGCTTCTTTCCATAACCCAACATAAAGTCCTGCCATTTCTGCCGCACCTAAACTGGTTGCCTCTACCGAGAATGGACGGTCTACCTGAACATCCATCATATCCGCCATCATTTGCGCCAATAGGTTGTTTTTTGAGGCTCCGCCGTCAATCCGTATCGCTTTCATCTTTATGCCCGCTTCATTAGCCACAACATCCATAATATCTTTTAGTCTAAAGGCGATCCCTTCCAGGGTGGCACGGATCAGATGGGCTTTCTTCGTTCCCCGGGTGATGCCAAATATCGTTCCCCGGGCAAAAGGATCATGATAAGGAGCGCTCAATCCTGCCAGGGCTGGAACAAAGTACACCCCATTGGTATCTTCTACGGATCGGGCCAGGGCTTCAGTATCACTGGACTCGGCAATCACTTCCAAGCCATCTCTCAACCATTGAACGGCAGAACCAGTCACCGATTCATATCCTTCCAGGGCATACGTCATCACATTTCCAAGTTTCCAGGCAATAACCGTATTCAGTCCCTGATCAGAAATGACGCATTCGGTACCAACGTTGATATCCAAAAATGAGCCCGTACCATTGGTGATTTTTCCGGTGCCTGCCGTTCGGCATCCCTGGGCAAATAAGGCCGCATGTTGGTCGGCAATCACACCGGTAATCGGAATTTCTGCACCCAGAATATCTTTCTGCACGACTCCATAATCTCCGGAGTCCGTAATGATTTCTGGAAATATTTTTGTATCAATGCCAAGAAAAGCAAGGAATTCCTCATACCATTTCCCGGTTCTTAAATCAAGGCTGCCCATAACCGAGGCATTGGAATAACTGACGGCATGTTTTTTTCCACCGGTTAATTTCCAGATCAGCCAGGTATCGATGGTACCAAAGAGGGCTTCGCCAGTCGCAATTTTTTCTTTGATCAGAGGCACATTATTAATGTACCAATTCAGCATCATCGAAGAATAAACCGGTCCCAATGTCCAACCGGTGGTCTTTCTTGCTTTTTCGCCCCATTCGCCAGCATTTAATTCCTGACAGAAGGCGGCGGTTCGGGTATCCTGCCAAACGATGGCATTGTATAAGGGTTCACCGGTTAGCTTATCCCATACCAAACATGTTGCCCGCTGATTGGTAATCCCGATGCAGGCAATTTCTTCCGGTGAAATCATGGCCTCGCCAATCGCCTTTTGACACATAGCCACGCTTTTTTCGTAAATTTCCACGGCGTCATGCTCGACCTTGTCTTCACTGGGGGTGTACTGGGTGAATTCTTCATAACTCTGAGCTACAATTTGCAGTTTTTGATTGAAAATCAAAGCTCGCGTACCGGAGGTTCCTTCATCAATGACGAGTACATACTTTTTCATTTCTTACTCCTTTTAAATTTAATTTATGTAATTCCTAACATGATCTACTAAAATGTCTGCGTATATTCATTGGTCCTAATCGCAAACAAACGTTTACATCTTCGTTTCGATAAGTCAATCCCTGACGTTGCCTTAGAATGAAAAATAATGGTTTGTTTTGATTGCAAAATAGGGAATGCAAACAAATAAATTGGAGGGCATGGGCTAACTGAATTAACACTTTGATTTTTAGCATCCAATCTATTCCAAGGCAACTTCAGAGATTGACATGATTCATTTCGTTAAAACGTACGTCCGTCAGACTTTCTTTTTATTTGGACTAATGATCCCGGTACGAAATGCTTTACTGTACCTTCGGCAATTCCGGTCTTGTCCAAGTAGCGCATCGGTCGCAAAAATTGTTGCCATCATATCTTTGTTCGTTGGATCCATTACCGCTGAATCCATTCCCGCTTGAATTGCCAGTGCCATGAAGGTTCGATTAACCTGAGCCCGTCCTGGCAACCCAAATGAAATGTTACTTAATCCTGACGTAATATGTATGTCCGGGTACACAGCTCTGATCGCTCTGATTTCCGCCATGAAATTTATAAACGATTCGTTATCAGTCGCCAGTGCCAATAAACAGGGATCAAGATGAATCCGATCCGGTGCAATGCCGTATTTTGCTGCTTTTTCAACCATTATTTCGGTGATCTTTACCTTCGTTTCAACATCTTTGGGAATTCCATGATCATCGCAGGTTAAGCCGACTATTTCCCATGCGGTTCCTGCCAGCAACGGCAACAACACGTCACATTTATCTCCCTCCCCCGAAATTGAATTCAGCAATCCTGGTTGTTTCGCATATTTAAAAACAGCTTCAATAACCCGGGGGTTGGGGCTGTCAATGCACAGTGGTGTCTCAGTGGCCTCCTGAACAACATCCATGAGCCATTTCAGGGCTTCGATCTCCAGTTCCGGTGCGGTACTGGCACAAACATCAAGATAATCTGCACCCGCCTCTGCCTGCGTGATCGCCAGGTTTGCGATAAAAGCGGAATCTCTTTTTTCAATAGCGTCTTTGACCAACGGAATGGTTCCGTTAATTTTTTCTCCGATAATTATCATGTCTTCTCCTGTGTACTGGTTGTTGCATTTTTACTTTACAAAAGTGATTTATGCAACAACCACAATTGGTTTTCTTTATTCTGATTTAGCTAGTTGTTATTTTAGGCACAGTTCAACAGCCAGAGCAGCTGCACCACCAGCATCCTTCGCAAAGGCATCACATCCCATTCGATCACAGAAATCCTGTGTGATGGGTGCGCCACCAATCATAATTTTGACATTGTCGCGAATGCCCGCATCGACAAACGCTTTAACAACCTTTGGAGTTTCTGGCATGGTAGTGGTGAGCAAGATCGAACAGGCGACAATGTCAGCGTGATGCTCAATGGCCGCTTCAACAAATTTTTCGGCTGGCACATCAATGCCGATGTCAATTACTTTTAAGCCCCTACCTTCGAGCATCATCCCCACCAGGTTTTTCCCGATATCATGCATATCTCCCTGAACACTGCCCAGAATAACAGTTCCCAGCGACTTCGAGTCCTGATCGGTTAATAAAGGTTTTAATACTTTCGATCCTTCCATCATCGCATGACATGAACACAATACTTCCGGGATATAAAGTTCATCACGACTGAATTCTTCGCCAACAATCGCCATCCCCGCCATCATCGCATCAAGAACTTCCTGAGCATCGCAACCGGCATCAATGGCTTCCTGAACTAAACCCGGCATGGCCCGTTCGTCGCCGTCATAAAGCGTCTCTGCAATTTTTTTTAAAATCTCCAATTTTTTCACCTGTCCTTTTTTATACGTTTTATTCTAAATTGATGGGGTAATTTCCGAATTTATGAACACATTTTACCATGTGAACCAGATTTTCTGCACTGACATCACCCTGTACATTGTGCGCCGGGGATAATAAAAATCCACCGCCAGGTGCTAAAGCTTTAATCGCATCACGAACCTCATGGGTAATCTCTTCTTTTGTACCAAAAGGCAAAATCTTTTGAATATCAATATTGCCATGAAAAACAATGTCGTTCCCAAATTCCTTTTTCAATTCATAACGATTCATATTAGCTGCTGCTGGTTGAACCGGGTCAAGCACATCCACACCGCAATCAATCAAATCTGCGATAAATGGTTTGATAGCTCCACAGGAATGCAGCATAATCTTGGCTTGCGGATTGTATTGATGCAAGGTCTTTTTGGCATGTTCAAAATGTTCTTTTAAATGGGGTTTTACAACTTTTTTAAATGTTTTTGGCGACATCAGTGGACGATCCTGCATCCCCAGATCTTCTCCGCTGAGTCTTAAAATGTCAACGTATTCACCGACCTCAGCCATAATAACTTCATTGGTGCGTTTTTGAATCTGACAGATTTTATCCATTAGAGCATGGGCGAATTCCTGATTATTGACGATATCCCGATACCAAAGCTCGTGGCCCCGCATATAGGTTGCAAGTTCAAAGACCGCTCCAGCAAATTTTGCCAGAATTGCGAGATCCGTCGTTTCCCGAACCTCGTTCATTTCTTCCTTTAGTCCGGCGTAACGTTTTGGATCTTCAGGATCCGGCCAGACATAGTTCTCCAAGTCTTCAATAGATGTTGCATGTGCCAATGGTGGATTGACCAGTTCAAAGTAGAAATGTCCGCCATCAATGGCAGTTTTTTTCCAGTAACAACCCCATTCATCAGTAAAACTGCCGTCTTCAAAACTCTTGGTATGAACCGAAACACCGGATCGCGGGGAAATGTAATACATATCAATCCCGAGTTTTTTGATCATCTCAATTGGCATCTGAACTTCAGTCCATCGACCCATCCTGGGGTTCTCTGGCAAATATTCCATATCCAATAGCTTTTTCATATCGCGGTACACATCAATCGTCAGTACCATATCAACTGGCACCCGGTCTGGTTCCTGGTGATTGGCTGCTGCCATCACTCTTTCTCTTGAATTCATTATTTCCTCTCTTTCAACACATAATTAATTCGCAGTTTTCTTAGATATTTTCGAGGCCTCGATTTTTTATTTCGTAAAATATTTTACTTTACCGCTTATTTCAACTACAATATAACACGACATCATCTTCTTGTCAATATTTTATGATAGTTTTGTGTTAACATTATAGTAACTTTATGTTAATATGTTTGATTTAATCGAACAAATATGCTTTTTTTAATTAATTCAATGTTTATTTTTTACGAATTTATAGCATCTTATTTGACTGTCGTTTTCCAAAAATCCTTTCATCAAACAAAAAAACGCATCGTCATTTTCGATGCGTCCCAAAGTATTAATACAATACCATAATTGAAACTATTATCTTTATATAATTTCGATGTTATTGCTCTTACAATATTCCCGATAAATCTCCGGAGTTTTATCGTCAAGAATAAAACCGTCAAATACATTTAAATCAACCATTTTTGTCAATGCAACCTTATCAAACTTCGAATAATCTGCCAAAAGATAACATTTACTACTGATTTCATAAATAGTTTGATTGATTTCTACCTCTTCAAACGCCCCATGGGTAATCCCCTTGTCAATCGATACTGCCATGACGCCCATAAAAGCCTTATCAATATTAAATGTTTTTAGGAACTCATTTGCCTCTTTCCCATAAAAGGCACCAGAAAAACTACGTAGCTTTCCTCCCGGCATATAGACTGTTATTCCAGAAATGGCCGAGGCTTTTAAGGCCACATTCAGTGAAAGCGTAATCAAATTGACATCCTGAATATCTTCGATATAGTCAAGAATCAGCTCCACTGTGCTTCCGGCATTAAGTGCAATGGTGTCGCCATTATCAATGATTTTTGCCGCTTTTTGAGCAATTAACCGCTTCTCTTCAATATTCTGGGTCCGTTTTTTATAAATATCCATTTCCGAGGTCGTCTGATAGTTTATTTTTTCTTTTCTGAAAGCACCGCCATAAGATAATGTAATCCCATATTCCTCGGCCAGATATTTTAAATCCCGACGGATTGTCGCCTCACCCACACCATACTTCTCCGAAAGACTGGCAACTTTAACCGAACCTTTGTTCATAATTGTATTTAAAATTTCTTTTCTACGATCAATATGCAACATCTCAGTTTCTCCTCATATGTGTTCTTTTTTATATTTATCAAGCTCATGGTTATTCTGATCATCGAGAACACATTTCTCAAAATTTATCTGAAATCAAATTCGAAAATTGATCTCTATACTAAATTGTACCCACAAATCCTCATTATTGCAAGACTAACCTATTAGAATTGACCTTATCAATTGCTTTGATTTTGATCGATCACGTCCTTGGCAGTTTGCTCAGCAATCACCAGATGTTTGATGTAGCCAGTTCGCAAGCAGCTGATGACCGCACTGGTGTTGGACTCCGGCGGAACAATGCCAATAACATGTTTGATCCGAGCCAAAAGCCGTAAGGGAATCTGGATGGCGTAATCATCATCCCCTTCGATACGCTCGCCCTGCAAATTAAAAAAGTAAGACAGCAGACTCCCGACCGCTTTCTCTTGCGTCAGTTTCTTGCCAAACCGCAGCGCTGTTCCATGATCTGGTACCAGAGGAAAACTGCCCAGGGTAATAATGGCGGTATCGGTTTTTCGCCACCGCTCAAGAATAGTATGATAATTCGTGGTATTCATAAATAATTCCTGATCTTGTTCTGTGGTGGGAAAGGCTGGGCTGATCAGGTATTCCGCCTGAAACCCAGTCTTACGAGACAAATCGGTGGCCAATTCATTGGGGTGATAACCGCGATGCGGAACTGTTGCTGTTCCTATCAGCGGACAGACGATACCCTGGGCGGTTTCGCCAGTCTTTGCCTGGGGCAAAGCCTCGATCACTCTATTGATGTTATAACCCCATCCCAAACCCAACACTCTGGCATTAGCAAGATACTCCATCAAGACCCTTGCTGCCGTTTGGTGAAAATCTTCGCCAGACTCCATTACATGACAGGTTTTCAGATTGAATCGTTGACACAGTGACTGACTCAAGCCCATTTGGGAGTGATCATAGGACATGATATCAATCTTCACGACCCCTGCTTTTCTGGCCTTCGTTAATAGATTGCTCACTGACGGGCGGGAAATATTCATGATCCGGGCGATTTCTGCCTGAGTTTTATTCTCTTCATAATATAACTTTGAAATTTGGATCAGTCGCAATAACTCTTTCTCTTTCATCTCGTTGCTTCACTTTCTTTACAAATGTCAGTTTTTATATTGTTTAATATATAACAATAGTTATCATATGTCAATATATTTCGATTTTTTGTTACTTATTAAATATTTATCTACTTTAATGCTAACATATGCTATTTTTGATTGACTTGCCTCCTGACACTTGTTATACTGATGGCGAAGATGTAAACGATTGTGGAGGTGAACCAATGCCACTTGAACCATTAAAAATCAAAACGATGCTCCTTACTGCCGCCCGGGAAATAGCCGATCATGTTGATATCCTCACTGATCTGGACTGTGCTCTGGGCGATGGAGATCATGGTACGACCATGAAAAAGCTGACCCAGGTGATGTTTGACCAGATTGAGCCCTGGAATGAAACCACCAACCTGAAAGACGGCCTGGAATCCCTCACGGATGCCCTGGAAGATGTCAGCGGTGGTTCCGCCGGGCCATTGTTTGCAGCTTTTGTCTATGGCATGGCAGAAGCTGCTGAATCCGATGCGCCAACTACCGATGATTTTATCAAGCAGATTCTACTTGGTGCCTATGACGAGTTCTTCACAACTTCGAAGGCAGTAATTGGGGATAAAACGATGATGGATGCCATCGCTCCGGCTACTGAAGTGATCCGCAATTCCACTACCGATATGAAAACAACGCTGGAAGAAGCTGCCCGGGCAGCCCGAAGCGGTTCTGATAACACCGCCGGAATGCTGGCAAAATATGGACGAGCCCGCTACATTGGCGACCGCTGTTTAGGTCATAAAGATCCCGGTTCAGTCACCTTCGCCTATTTCTATGAAGGACTGGCCACAGGATATTTTGTATAATATTTATTATCTGAAGGGAGAAAAAAATGTACGAAATCATGCACGTCGGGGTTCCCGTTAAGGAACCGGTTTTAGAGGAGTTTTATGCCGAGGGTTTAAAGGTTCACATCTCCGGACCGGATAACAATCCTTTCAAATTTGAGTATCTGCGATTTGAAGAGGGTACTCCGTTTCATCCGGATGTGGTTAATTTTACCCACATCGCCTATAAAGTCCCCAACATCGATGCTTTTATCAAGGATCACCAGGCGACTGTTCTAAATGAACGGATGACGGTTGATGACCATCTGGATATTGCTTTTGTCAAAGTTAACGGTACCGTTCTTGAACTGATGGAAATGAAATAACCATTCTCACTCATCAAATTTAAATAAATAAGGGGGAAAAACCATGACGATGAAAAAATTTATTAACAATCCAGATAATATTACGGCGGAATTATTAGAGGGCCTGGCCCTGGCAAACCCCAGCATTCTTGAGGTGACTGACCACAACCTGATCATCAACAAAGGACTGGCCACTGCCGATCGGGTTACCATTGTCACCATCGGTGGCGCCGGTCATGAACCAGCTCTGGAAGGCTTTGTCGGCGAAGGGATGATCGATATCTCGGTTGTTGGCGATATTTTTGCGGCCCCCGGTTATAAAGCCGTGGTGGAAGCCTTAAAACTGGCTGACAAGGGCAAAGGCGTGCTGTTGGTGGTCTTAAACCATGCCGGTGATATGCTAGCCGGTGACCGAACCATGAAAGAGGTCGAAAAACTGGGACTAAATGTTATTAAAGTGGTCACCCAGGAAGATATTGCCAATGCCCCCCGCTCTGACGCCGCCAACCGTCGTGGCCTGGTCGGCTGTGTGCCGCTTTATAAAATCTGTGGCGCTGCTGCCGCCCAGGGAAAATCACTAGCCGAGGTAGCCGCCATTGCCCAGGATTTTGCCGACAATATGGCGACCATTGCAGTGGCCTGCAAAACGGCTACCCATCCACAAAATGGCGCATCCTTTGCGGATCTCGGCGAGGATGAAATGGAAGTTGGGATGGGTCAGCATGGTGAAGGCGGCGGCGGTCGCCAAAAAATGGCCAGCGCTGATGAAACTGCGGTGATCATGGCCGATGCCCTCCTTAACGATCTCGATCTGAAAGCGGGAGAAGAGGTGATGGTGATCGTTAACGGTACCGGCGCCACCACCATCATGGAAATGCTACTGGTCTTCCGACGGGTTCACAAATACCTCAGCGAAAAAGGTATCAAGATTGTGGCCAGCTGGGTTGAAGAGGTTTTAACGGTTCAGGAACAGGCCGGTTTCCAGCTTTTCTTTGCCCGGATGGATCCGGAAAAACTTGCCTTTTGGGAAGCTCCGGCTAAAACGCCTTATTTGAGTCGATAACTATGGCAGATCAGGATTCAATCAAAAAGGCCAAAGATTTTAGTTTTGACCACCCCATGGAAAAACGGAGTTTCCACGTTAAAGGGATGGACGATGTCGACTGGGGGATGAAAACCCGGCTATCAAAAATTTTTGATCCTGTCAGCAGTCATACCGTCATGCTGGCCTTCGATCATGGCTATATCATGGGCCCCACTCAGGGATTGGAGCGAATGGACCTGGCCATCCCCCCTCTACAGGACTATGCGGACGTGCTGATGGCCACCCGGGGAGCCCTGCGTACCTGTATCCGACCGGATCATAACAAAGCAATTGCCCTGCGCTGTTCCGCTGGTAGTTCAGTGCTCAAAGAAGATATGAGTAAAGAAATCATCGGCGTCAATATCGAAGATGCGATTCGGATGAACGCCACCTGTATGGCGATTCAAGCCTTTATCGGGTCGGAACACGAATGCCAGAGCATTGAAAACATCATCAGAACTGTCGATGCTGGCAACCGTTATGGCATCCCGACCCTGGGCGTCGTGGCGGTGGGCAAAGAGATGGAACGCACTACCAAATACTTTTCCCTGGCCACCCGGATGCTGGCAGAATTCGGGGTTCAGATTGTCAAAGTCTACTACTGCGATAATTTTGAAGAAGTGACTGCTGCCTGTCCGGTACCGATTGTCATTGCTGGTGGCAAAAAGGTTCCTGAGCAGGAAGCTCTTGAAATCACCTACCAAGCCCTTCAAAAAGGCGCTGCTGGGGTGGATATGGGCCGAAATGTCTTCCAGGCCGCCAACCCGGTGGCAATGATTCAGAGCATCCGCAAGGTTGTTCACGAAAAGTTCACTGGCGCCGAAGCCTTTGAATACTATCGTGATCTTTCTTCCCGTTGACAAAAATATAAAAAATCGGATTGGACGAGCTCTTCATCCAATCCGGTTTTTCTTTCATTAAATCAGGAATCCAGTTTAAGAACCGCCATAAAGGCTTCCTGGGGTACTTCCACGTTACCAACCTGACGCATCCGCTTCTTACCTTCTTTTTGTTTTTCCAGCAGTTTTCGTTTTCGACTGATGTCGCCGCCATAGCACTTGGCCAAAACATCTTTTCGCATCGCTCGAATCGTTTCCCGGGCCACCACCTTGGTGCCAATGGCTGCCTGAACCGGAATTTCAAACATCTGTCGGGGGATTTCTTCTTTTAATTTTTTGGCAATCCCCCGTCCCCGGTTTGCTGCCTTATCCCGATGGACAATAAAGGACAGGGCATCCACCAGTTCGCCATTTAACAGAATGTCAAGTTTAACCAGATCCGAGGGCCGATATTCCTTGATGTCATAGTCAAAAGAAGCATAGCCCCGGGTTCGGGATTTCAGGGCATCAAAGAAATCATAAATGATTTCATTCAGGGGCAGTTCATATTTCAGGATCACCCGGTTTTCTTCGACATAATCCATAGTCAGATAAACACCCCGACGTTCCTGACACAATTCCATAATCGCCCCCAGGTATTCAGAGGGCACCATGATGTCAGCATTGACAATCGGTTCTTCCATGGTTTTAATCTCAACCGGATTGGGCAGGTTGGTGGGATTATCCACCCATAACTCAGTACCGTCGGTTTTGATGACTTTGTAAATAACACTGGGGGCCGTCGTCACCAGATCCAGATTGAATTCCCGTTCCAGTCGTTCCTGGATAATTTCCATATGCAGCAATCCGAGGAATCCGCAACGAAAGCCAAACCCAAGAGCCATTGAGGTTTCGGCCTCATAAAGCAGTGAGGCATCGTTAAGCTGTAGCTTAGCCAGGGCCTCTTTTAAATCTTCATAACGGGAGCCGTCAGCCGGATAAATTCCACAGAAAACCATGGAGGTTACTTTTTTGTAACCCGGCAAGGGTTCCTTGGCTCGATTATTAGTTTCGGTGATGGTATCCCCTACCCGGGTGTCCCGGACATTTTTAATCCCGGCGTTGACATAACCAACATCACCAGCACAAAGCTCATCCATGGGAAACAGACCTTTTCCAAAGACGCCAACCTCATTAACTTCAAAGCTTTTACCGACAGCCATCATATCAATTTTCATGCCTTTGCGGATTTTCCCCTGAACGACCCGAACCGAGGCAATAACCCCCAGATACTGGTCATAATAGGAGTCAAAAATCAGCGCTTGCAACGGTGCATCCACATCACCATCAGGTGGCGGTACTTTTTTGACAATCGCCTCCAGCACTTCCCGGATGTTGAGCCCGGCTTTGGCCGAAATCAGCGGCGCATCCTGAGCTTCAATGCCTATCACATGCTCAATCTCGTCCTTGACCCGCTGCGGGTCAGCACTGAGCAGGTCGATCTTATTGATAACCGGGATAACCTCCAGATTATTCTCCATAGCCAGATAAACATTGGCAATGGTTTGAGCTTCGATTCCCTGAGAACCATCCACAATCAGCAAGGCCCCTTCACAGGCAGCCAGACTACGAGATACCTCGTAGGTAAAATCGACGTGACCCGGGGTATCAATCAGATTTAAAATATACTCTTCGCCATCATCAGCAGTATACAGCAGCCGAACCGCCTGCAGCTTGATAGTGATGCCCCGCTCCCGCTCAATATCCATATTATCCAGAAACTGTTCTTCCATGTCCCGTTTGCTCATCAGCCCGGTGTCTTCAATCAGCCGATCCGCCAGAGTTGACTTGCCATGATCAATATGGGCAATAATCGAAAAATTTCGGGTATGTTTTTGTTTGTTTGTCAATTTTTTGTCCTCACCTTTCAAATCTATATCAATGGTTAAATTATGTTTTAATTCCTGTTTTTATACCTAGATCAATATTCTATCAAGAAATATTTTTTTTGTCACGTTTTTTCTTGATAAGTCACTGTAAATGTGTTAGAATTGCTATGTTATAAATAAATGAGGGGGGTGAACCCATGGCTAACATTAAATCGGCTATGAAACGAGCTAAAACAAATGAAATCAGTCGTCTGCGAAATAAGATGGTGAAAACTAATCTTAAGACAACCGTGAAGAAATTTGAACTTGCAGTTACTGAAGGTAACGTCGAAGCAGCGCAGGAAGCTTTTCGTTTAGCAACAAAGAAATTTGATATGGCTGTTACAAAAGGTGTTTTACATAAAAACACAGCAGCGCGTAAAAAAAGTACTTTGGCTAGAATCTTAAACAAGATGACTGCTTAATTACCTCATTTATATATTCCCAAAACCCGTGTCTCTAGGGTCTATCCAAAGATGTACTTACTCAGGTACATCTTTTTTTATTGTTTAAAAACAACCAAACTTTTTGTCGGTGCAAAAAATTTGCTACAAAACTGGCGGTTATCGCAATCCTACCGCACCACCAATAACTAAGGGTTCATTAGTGGTGCATGTCTATCCTTTTTAATAATCCCGCGCATTGATCCAAAGCATTTGGGTTTTATCCAATCTTCATTAAAAATAATTCCAGGGCAAAATTCTGATCGATTTCCCCCAGTTTCATCTGAGCATCAAGGTCGGCTCCAAGTAGCATAATTTCCCATAAACTGTCAATCGGATAATGCTTACCGGTTTTTAACAGCTTATTGACGATAAATGGGGCCAGCTTCATTTCTGAAGCCACTGTTTTAGCAGGCAGTCCCCGGGCGCTGTATATTTTAACCATCAGCAGCATCCGAATTTGCCGAAGCAATAGACTAAAGACCCCAAAAGGGGATTCACCTTCCAGATAAAAGTGATTCAGCATCAGCAGGGCTTGATCTTTTTGCCCGCTGACGGCATAGTCAATCAATTTGAAAATCCCCTCTTCAATCGACTGCGGTAAGATCAGCAGGATATCTTCTTTGGTGATTTCATTGCGATCCCCAGCATAGTCAATCAGACTGTTGAGTTCATTGTCGACCATCTCCATGGTTTTTTTCTCATTCATCAAATACATCGAACGCTGAATAAACAGCTCCAATTCACTGCGACTGATTTTTTTATTGGCATTTTTAACCCGCCGGGTAATCCAGGCCTTAAGGTCGCTGGCATCCAGTTTTTCAAACACCACCAGGGTACCTGTCTTGATCAGACTTTTATACAGTTTTTTACGCTTATCCGGTTGTTCCCAGTAGATAATTAAGAGTGTCGATGGACAGGGTTTTTCCAGGTAGGCTGCGATCCGATCCAAATCCTTTTTATCGGAAATCTTATCCAACTGGGCCTCTTCCCGGACAATCACCATCCGCTTATTGCTCATCATCGGCAGGGTTTCACAGGTAGCCAACAATTCTGAGACATCCAGATTTTTATCGCTATAGGTGGTCAAATTCAAGGGCTCCAATCCCTTGGCCAATTCTGTTCCGATCAGTGTTTTTTCCATCATATGGCCGATGTACTGTTCCGGACCGGTAAACAGATAGACTGGACTCAGTTCTCTATTTTTTAAGCTTTTATTGAGTTCTTTGTAATTCACATTGTTTCTCCAATAATTTAGGTTAAGTTTTGCTTTTTTTATAATTGTTTTAAACTTTTTAATTTACATAGCTTTTAATGCGAATGAATTCACCATTGCTGGTAATTTCCACAGCGCCCTTTTGATCGGTTCGCAATGCTGTGATGGCTTCTTCCTCCAGACGATTCATTACTTCATCGTTGGGATGATTAAAGGAATTATTGGCACCCACTGAAATCACTGCAATTTCCGGCTCCACCACCTGTAAAAAAGCCAGTGAAGATGAGGTTTTACTGCCATGGTGAGGAATTTTGATCACTTGAAAGTCCCGTTCATCGCTTTCGGCCTGCAATTCGGCAATCAACTGTTTTTCGACCTCGGTTTCTACATCTCCACACAATAATAGATTAAAATTTTGATAGGAAAGAGCCATCACCAGCGACGCATTATTCTGCTCTTCATCCGCTACCGGACGGACCGGACCGTCTGGATTATAAACCGTAATGGTTACACCGTCACGCCCTTTTACCACCGACCCCTTTTTTAACAAAGACACTGGAACCAGCTGCTGATTGAGGAGTTCGTCGTTATTGGTCTGAACACTCATAAAGAGATTCTCGACCGGATAACCGTCAAAGATCAGTTCTTCAACCCCCTGACTGTGATCGACATGGTTATGCGTTAAAAAGATGGCATCCAGCTCCCGGATGTTTTTAGCATAAAGAACCGGGTAGAGTACCCGATCTGCGACCCGATTGGTTCGTTCAAAAAGATAGCCGCCCCCATCAACCAGATAATTCTGACCACCCGGAGTCTCAATTAAAATACTGTCGCCCTGACCCACATCCAAAACAGTAACGACCAGATTTCTGGGAAACAGCGGTGTTGCTGCCACAATCAGCACCAACACCAGTGCAAAACTGATTACCGTATTTCGAACATAGGGTTGCCGGAGATAAAAATAACCGGAAAACAGAAAGACCAGCAACAAAACGAGTGCCATTTCAGCCAGGGATAATCCGCCCCGACTGATTCTCACAAAATCTACGGCATTTCCCAGATCATTAATTCCTTTGAGCATCACCACGATGGATTCCCCTAAAAATTCGATCGGCAGTGATATGACAGGGGCTAACCCGGGAACAATCGCAACGATTGCAAAAAAAATCATCCCCGCCAACAAAAAGACGCCAATCAGCGGTACCACCAGCAAATTGGATAGGAAACTCATCAGCGTAAAGCTCTTAAAATGGTATAAGAGAATCGGCAGGGTTCCCACTGTGGCGCAAAAAGTCAGCACCAGACCTTGAATCACCGGTCCCGCTTTGATTTTTTGGTTAACCCGTTTTTTATTTCGGTGTTTTTCATAGTCATACAACAACGGGAGATAAAAAAGAATGATCCCCAACATTGCACCCAT
Organism: Acetobacterium sp. UBA5834; assembly: GCF_002435675.1. Lineage (NCBI taxonomy): Bacteria > Bacillati > Bacillota > Clostridia > Eubacteriales > Eubacteriaceae > Acetobacterium > Acetobacterium sp. UBA5834. Next base: position 56,104 of record NZ_DJGY01000047.1, read on the forward strand.
GGAAAGTTGAAATCCGGCCTGAAAAAGCTGGGCAGGCCAAATAAAAAGAATTATTATTCCCGCCAAACACAGCTGATTCAGGGCATCCCGCTCCCGGTGCAGTCCCTGGCCACCAGTGACACAAAGAAGCATGATGGCAGCCCGGATCACCGGCGCCACAAATCCGGTGAGGGCAACATAAAAAAACAAAGCCGGGACTAAAAACAAAATCCAGTGCCGCTTGTTAATTTTCAACACGATCAGCAGGTAAGATAGCATCAAGAATACATAACCCACATGGAGTCCGGAAACCGATAAAACATGGGTCACTCCAGCGTCCTGAAAGCTCTGGGTAAGTTCCTCATTGATATTTTTCTCACCAAAAACAACGCCCTTGAGCAAATCTGCCACATCGTTTGAAAAATTGAGCTCCGCCTGGTGTTCCAGGTGGTGTTTAATACCCAGTATCCGATCATACAGACGCACCTGCTGACCAACTCGGCGGATATTTTCCGGCTTAACCGTCAGCAATCCCTCAATTGACAGAGCTTTAAGATAGAGCCCATAATCAAATCCGCCGGGGTTTCTTTGACCTGATGGTTGAGATAATTTTCCCTTCATTAATACCAGATCCCCAGGCACCAGATCAAGTTGCGGCTCTTCATGGGTCGTTAATGTCACCTGGTCATCTTCGGTATCTTCGTCACTTTGATAGTAGACGGTTGCTCTGATCCCAGCAGTCTTGTCAAAACGATTGTTTTCATCGTCAGCATCTACTATTTCACGAGCTGTCAGATTGATCGTTAACCGATTTTCGGTGCGAATCGGGTAATCATTAACGACTCCGATCAGGGACACCTCCCGTTCATAAAAGCTGCCTAGAATATCCGTCTCCGGGAAGGCTCCGGAGCCCAAAACTACCCCAAAACCGAACAAGCCAAGAACAAATGCCACCTGGCTTATTTTGGTATCTTTAAGCAAAAACGGCATTATTGCCAGCAAAACAGCTGCGCCAAGCAACAACCACACTGGCCAGTGGTCAAAAACCCCAATAATGCCCAGGCTCAGGGTAAAAAAGCCCCATAATAACGGTCGTTTCATTGATTCTGGCTGAGTCGTCTATTCGTGCTCAGTACCGTTAATTTCATTGTCAATACCCCTTATCCCATGATATTATCTCAATTATACACTGATTACCGCTTTTTTAGTACGGGAAACCTGTTTTTTTTAAGATATTTTGTTATAATGTGACAATAGATTTAAGAAGACCAAATGAAAGAGGGGACCGCAAATGATTGATTTAACAACCAATGGTTTTTATGCATCTGATGAGGTCAAACTGACCTATTACGAAACCCCCTGCCCCGCAAAACCAAAGGGTATTGTTCAGATTGTTCATGGCATGGCTGAACATGCCCAACGCTATCATGAGTTAATGAATTTTTTATTTCGCAATCACTACCTGGCAGTGACCCACGATCAAAGGGGCCATGGCCAAACCGGCAAAGACGCTGGTAACCTGGGCTTTTTTTCCAGTGGCAACGGCTGGGAGCGGGTTGTTTCCGATGTCAAAGAAATTTCTGGTGCGCTTAAAGAAGCCTATCCAGAACTGCCGCTGTTTATCACTGGTCATAGTATGGGGTCGGTGGTTACCCGCACAACCATCATTGATTATTCAGAATTATATGAAGGGGCAATCATCATTGGCACAACTGTCGGTATCAACAACTTAATGCGCAAAACCGCCAGCATCATTGCCCGCCGGGAGATCCGCAAAAATGGTGAAACCACCCCCTCCAAACTATTATCCAAGCTATCCTTTGGTAGCTATAATAAAAAGTTTAAACCCAACCGAACTGAATATGATTGGATCTCCCTGAGTAAATCCAACGTCGATGCCTATTTAAGCGATGATCTCTGTGGTTTTACCTGTAGTGCCGGGTTTTACCGAGATTTATTTTATGGTCTTGATTACACCACCAAAACGTCGAATCTCAAAAAAATTCCCAGCGAATTTCCCTTGCTTTTTTTAGCTGGCCGGGATGACCCCGTTAGTGGCATGGGCAAAGAAGTAATGCAGCTAACTCAGCAGCTAAGAAAACTCGGTGTCGCAAACGTCGAGTCGATTCTCTATCCGCTGATGCGACATGAAATTCTAAACGAAGATAAACGAGAATTAGTCTACAAAGATATCCTACGATTTTTAAATACGCATTCATTATCTAAATAAATAAGGAGATCCACCGATGACCCCAAAAATATATGTCTTCGGACACCGCAATCCGGATACCGATTCCATCTGTTCAGCCATTGCCTATGCTCATTTAAAACAAACCCTGGGACATACTCTGGTCTTTCCCGCCCGGCTGGGCCCCGTTAATAAGGAAACCCAGTTTGTTCTCGATACCTTTGGCGTCAGCTTACCCGAACTGATCAAAGATGTCAAACCCCAGGTTTCAGACCTGGTGCTGACTGATTTTTCGATGGCCTATGAAAAAGACTCCGTTTCAAAAACCATGGGCCAGATTATTGATCATCCTGGCCGCTCCTTACCTGTAATCAGCGATGAAGAGCAGCTCATTGGGATGGTTTCCCTGTCCGATATTATTCCCGCCTACACCGATGCTTTTTCAAAATCGCTGCTGCGGGACAGCGAAACCCCACTGGATAACATCATTGATTTACTTGAAGCTCAGGTTTATGGCTCAATCAAATCCGAACTAGTGCGGGGCGATGTTTATACCATTACCGAAATCGAGGATGGTCAAACCTTAAGCAGTCGAGACATTTTAGTTACCGTTTCACAGGATATCTATCTCAACCGGGCCTTTGCCACTGGTGCCGGAATTATTATTGTTTCCAATGCATCTCCAGATATCGTTTTTGATATTCCCAAAAATTACCAGGGGGCCGTATTGATTGTCGCCTTTGGTCCCTTCGAAGTCATCCGGTTACTCTGTCAGGGAATTCCGATCAAAAAATATTACCAGAAACACCATCTGGAATATTTCATGACTTACGAAACCATCGATGATGTCAAAAAAAACATGCTAACCTCAGATCATGAGCGTTTCCCCGTGGTGGATGTCGACGGAAGGGTTCTTTCAACCATTTCCCGTAGCAACCTGATTGACTTTAGCCGGAAAAAAGTGATTCTGGTCGACCACAACGAACGCAACCAGTCGATCGTTGGCGTTGAAGAAGCTGAAATCATTGAAGTGATTGACCATCATCGGGTCGCTGAAATCCAAACTGCTACACCACTGTATCTGCGAATTGAACCAGTTGGCTGCACCGCCACCATTGTCGCCAAAATGTACCATGAGCATCAGGTTGCCATCCCCAAAGATATGGCCGGACTGATGCTCAGCGCAATTATCTCGGATACGCTGCTTTTTAATTCTCCCACCTGCACTGAAGAAGACCGGGTTATTGCCCTGGAATTAGGGAAAATTTTGAATCTCGATGTTAAGAGTTACGGCGAAAAAATGTTAGTGGCTGGCAGTAATTTAAAAGAAATGCACCCCTTTGAAATTATCTCCACCGATCGGAAGCTATTCACCATGGGAGCCTATAAAATTGGGGTTTCACAAATCAATACTGGAGATTTCCGGGGTATCTTTGACAAACTGGATGGGGTTCTGCAGGAAATGAATAAATTGTGTGCAGAAGAAAGCCTGGATCTGGCTATTTTAATGGTTACCGACATTATATTAGGGGGCTCCGAACTAATCATCGCCGGTGAAGCTAAAAATCTCGCCCAGCTGGCTTTTGGCTTTCAACCCGGTGAATTCAGCAAATACATGAATGGTGTTTTTTCCCGAAAAAAACAGATTGTGCCGCCGCTGATGAACGCCTCCTCTTTTTAAAACAAATCCAGATTTTGGTGAAAATGATGCAAAAAAATGAATCCAAAAAATATATCGGACTTCGACTGGTGATTATCTTTCTGGTCTCAGGTTTGCTATCGCTTTTATTGACTGGCTGCGTTGAAAAAGAACTGATCAATGATCCCGCAACTGGTTCAATTTTTTCGGCAGATATTTCTGGCGCCCTGATCGATGGTCAGTATTCCGCAAGCACAAAATATTATGACACTCGGGGCTATGGCCAACAATTGAACATTTTAATAAAAAACGGCCTAATTACACGGGTAACCTTAAACGAAATCGACAAAAACAAGTCTGATCGCCTGTCTGTCGAGGGTTCTGACAAAACCTGGCCCAATCTGGCTGTGGCAAATTTAAGTGCTCTCTATCTCCGCCTTTATAGCGAATTGCTGATGTCGCAAAATCCTGATGAAACTGACGCTATATCCGGTGCGACACAAACATCCGAAAAATTTATCAGTTTGTCCAAGGCAATTCTGGATCTGGCCAGCAAAGGTGATCATGAACCAATAAAAATTGACACCCTCGATACTTATTCAATCACCAGCAACCCCGACCATGATGGCTATCAGGGATTTCTTCAGGCAACCTTTAACGGATCAACGCTGGTCTCTCTGAGTTACGATGAAATTATAACCGAAGACGGAAAATCAAAACGCAAATCAACTGATCCTCCTGCCAATACGGACTTTAATGCATTATTTGACACAATAACGAAGACTGCTCTTAGCAGTCAGTCTCTGGAAAGTCCATTTCCAGCCAATGAAGCATCTCCAGAAAAAGTCAAATACGGAGAATGTCTACGACTCTTAAGAGAAGCAAGAGCGCCTTTTTGATGCTTTATCCCTTTAAGATTTATTCCTTTAATTCAACCGTAAATCTTGACAAATGTTAAAGACGTGGTATAATTACGCTATAGGCAGTGCATTTATGCCAACAATTCTAAACTGAAAGAAGGTGAAAAAATGGAAAACAATACTTTTGGCAGCCGATTAAAAGCGTTGCGGATTTCAAAACGATTAACACAGGAGAATTTTGCCAATCTTTTCTATCTAAATAAAAGCTCTATCTCCAAGTATGAAAAAGATAAAAACTTACCTGAAAACCAATTACTGATAAAAATTGCAGATTTCTTTGAAGTTTCTGTGGACTATTTATTATGTAGAACCGATCAGCCAAAGCTTTTACCAAGCAACCCGAAACCGATGACATGTGAAGAATTTTTGAAATCTTACGTTTTTTCCAACGAAGAAGTGGATTCTTTTTCTTCGTACTTCTCTTTCCCGGAAAGCTATAAGCAAGAGGTTCTGGATTTTATTAATTTTAAGAGCTCCAGTGGGAAGTAAATCAAAAACTACGAAAATCATGTTTAAATAACTTGTTATAAAACAAAAGAAACACAAAGAAAGTGTTTCTTTTTTAATTCACCGATATATCCGCAGTTGTGTTTTCTTTTTTGAGCAAAATATAAAGAGCCTGATTAAAGAAAATCAAACTCTTCCCATACTCTACAACTAATCTTTTACTCACCCAGCAGATAAGTTAACGTGAATAAACTATCTGTAATGTTAACATTCTCAACCACTACATCACTGGGAACATCCAAATCCAATGGGCTAAAATTGAGGATACCTTTCACACCCAGTTCTGTAATCTGGGTTGCAACTTTCTGACCGACTTCCCGGGGCACACACAAAATGGCGATGTCAATTTCATTCGCTTTGACAAATTCATCAAGTTCATCCATATGTTTTACTACTACACTGCCAACGACTGTACCTACAGTCAATGGATCAACATCGAAGACGCCTTTTAAAATCACACCTTCCCGCTTAAATCGTTCGTAGTTTGCGATGGCATGACCCATATTCCCGCCACCAATGATAATACAATTATATTCACTATCAAGACCCAAAATTTCCTTGATAGCCTCCTTTAATTCTCCCACATTATAGCCGTACCCCTGTTGTCCATACCCCCCGAAAGAATTCAAATCCTGTCTAATTTGAGAAGCTGTCAGGCCCATCAGACTTGCTAATTCCCGGGATGATATTTTTTCGATATCATTGAGTTGTAAATCACTTAAATATTGATAATATTTCGGTAACCGTTTTACGACGGTCATTGATACTTTTTTTGAGAAGCGATGCATGATTACTTCTCCTTTCTTTCGGATAGTCAACTAATTATATCAATATGAACCAATTACGTCAAATTATTCATTTTAATTTGCCGTTTTTTTTGATAGAATAGTAAAAGTGAACTCAAATAACTGAACAAAAACGAAAACAGGTGAAATAATGTTAATCAATATCGAAAATTTGCATTTTAGTTATGGCATTCATGAAATTTTTAATAATCTTAATCTATCCATTAATGAAAAAAAACAAATCGGTCTGGTCGGCCGCAATGGTACCGGAAAATCGACGCTGCTTAAGCTGATTACTGGCGAACTGATCCCTGATACCGGACGAATCAGCAAAAAAAACGGACTAACCATCAGCTATTTATCTCAGGAGTCCACAATTGCCGAGAACACAACCCTACTCGAAATGCTCACTGATGTATTTAAACCGCTGATCGACATGGAAAAGCGAATCAAACAAATTGGCGCTGCCATTGCCGACAGCACCGGGGCAGAGCAGGAAAAACTGATGCTGGAGTTTGGGGAATTGCAAGAAAGTTTTGCCGAACAACACGGTTATGAATACCCCAGCCGAATTCGGGGTGTCATCAATGGCCTCGGTTTTAAGCCCGAAGATCAAACTAAAGCCTTCTCGATGCTTAGCGGCGGTGAAAAAACCCGTGCTACGTTGGGCCAGATCCTACTTCAGGAACCGGAACTGCTCTTATTGGATGAGCCCACCAACTACCTCGATATCGATGCCCTGCAGTGGTTGGAACAATATCTTAAAAATTACCCCGGTACTTTTGTCATCGTGTCTCATGACCGCTATTTTATCGATAAAGTCTGTACTTCAATTATCGAAGTATCCCAGAAAAACATCAAAGAATATCAAGGCAATTATACCCAGTATGCACTAAAAAAGCGACAGGATATGATGGAACAAAATCATCAGTATCAACAACAACTTAAAGAAATCAAACACCAGCAGGAAGTCATCGACCGGTTCCGGGCTTATAACTCCATCAAAAGCTCAAAACGGGCTTCAAGCCGGGAAAAAGCCCTCAGTAAGATTGAGTTGCTCGACAAGGTCGAAACTGCTCATAACAGCCATTTCAGCTTTGTCCCCCGGGTTAAAAGCGGCAATGACGTTTTGGCGGTGACAGGGATTAAAAAATCCTTTGGCGATCGTCTGCTTTTTCAGAATATGAATTTTGAAATTCATCGCGGTGATAAAATCGGCATCATTGGACCCAATGGTGCCGGAAAAACAACCCTTTTTCGCATTTTGCAGAAAAAGTTGGCCGCCGATGCCGGCGAAATCCGACTGGGTCAGAAGGTCCATATCGGTTATTTCGATCAGGAACATCAGGCTCTGAAGCAATTCTACAATGAAAATCTGCTGGAAGCCCTGTGGGATGTCGATTCGAAACTGACTGAAGGCGAATTGCGCAATATCCTGGCGGCCTTTTTATTTGTCGGCGATGAGGTCTTTAAACCGATTGGCACCCTATCTGGCGGTGAAAAGGCCCGGTTGCTGTTGGCCCGCTTGATGATTTCTCAGTCCAACTTCTTATTGATGGATGAGCCGACCAATCACATTGACATGGACACCAAAGAAATCCTTGAAAATGCCTTGAGCCAATATGAGGGCACCTTACTGTTTATCTCCCATGACCGGTATTTTTTAAATCGAATTTCAACCCAGATCTACCAGTTCTCAGCTGATGGGATGGAAATCCATCTGGGCAACTATGATGACTATTTAAAACAAAAGGCGGATGCTTCCGCCCGGGCAGCTGTTCTGGCCGAAGAGAATAAAACAATTGTAACCAAAACACAGCAGCGAACGGATCGCAAAAAGCAAAAAGAAGAAGAAGCCCGTATTCGGCTCTTGAAGAAGCAGGTTAAGGAAATTGAAGAAACCATACTAGTGACTGAACAGAAAATCGAATCCATTGAAACTGCCATGTGTGCTCCGGATTTCTATGATAACCTGGCTTTGGCAGCTGAGATCAATCTGTCCTATGAAGCACTCAAACAGCAATTATCTGAGTTAACGGATTCCTGGGAAGTCGCCTTACTGGCTCTGGAAACCGAGTAACAATCGTTTAATAAAGCAATAATATATTATTGGAGGAAGAAATGGAACTGACTAAAAATGAAAAAAAGGTATTAAATACCCTGTTTAAAGAAGTGAAAGGAACCACCCGCAACACCATGCTGGTTGCCCTTTATGCTGCCAAACCGATCGATGATGAATCTCCCGATGCCCAAGCCCTGATCACTTTAATCAATGGTCTCATTATCAAACTGGCAGAGCTGGAACAACCGGAGATGGAAGTGCTATTCGCCGGGATCCCCTACAATGTCGACTAAATGCTTCTAAAACCGCAATTAAAAAGGCAGCCTCGCGAGAGACTGCCTTTTTGGTTGCTTATATTAATTATTTTAGTTTATCTACTGATGCAGCCGGAGGCTTACATCATTGGCATTCCGCCCATGCCACCTGGCATTCCGCCCATACCGGCATCTTCGCTTGGAAGATCAGCAACCGCTACTTCAGTGGTTAAGAACATTGCCGAAACACTGGCGGCATTTTGAATCGCTGAACGGGTAACCTTGGTCGGGTCAATAATGCCCGCTTTGAACATATCAACAAATTCGCCTTTAGAAGCATCATAGCCAACGCCAACAGCTTTACCAGCCATTTGTGAAACAATAACCGATCCTTCAAGACCAGCATTTTCAGCAATTTGTCGCATTGGTTCTTCAATCGCCCGACGGATGATACCAGCGCCGGTTTTTTCGTCGCCTTCCAGGGTTTCAATTAAAGCGTCAACCTTTGGAATCGCATTAATATAAGCGGTACCGCCACCGGATACAACGCCTTCTTCAACCGCTGCCCGAGTCGCATTTAATGCATCTTCGATACGGTATTTGATTTCTTTCAGTTCAGTTTCAGTGGCTGCACCAACTTGGATAACTGCTACGCCGCCGGATAATTTAGCCAAACGTTCCTGAAGTTTTTCTTTATCATATTCGGAAGAAGTTTCTGGAATCTGCGCTTTGATCTGACGGATTCGTTCTTCAACAGCCTCTTTATTTCCGCTACCTTCAACAATAATGGTATCTTCTTTGTCAACTTTTACCTGACGGGCACGGCCTAATTGTTCAATGGTTGTGGTTTTTAATTCTAAGCCTAATTCGTCCGAGATCACTTCTCCACCAGTTAATGCGGCAATATCAGCCAGCATTGCTTTACGACGATCGCCAAAGCCAGGAGCTTTTACTGCGACACAGTTAAAGGTTCCCCGTAATTTATTAACAACCAATGTTGCCAGAGCTTCTCCTTCTACATCTTCAGCAATGATTAACAGCTTGCTGCCGGTTTGAACAATTTGTTCTAAAACTGGTAAAATTTCCTGGATGTTGGAGATTTTTTTGTCGGTGATTAAGATATAGGGATTATCCAGGATGGCAACCATTTTTTCGGTGTCAGTGACCATATAAGCTGATAAGTAGCCCCGGTCGAATTGCATCCCTTCGGTAAATTCCAGTTCAGTACCCATTCCTTTGCCTTCTTCAACGGTGATAACGCCGTCATCACCGACTTTGTCCATCGCTTCGGAAATCAGTTTTCCAATTTCGGCATCGGCTGCCGAAATGGATGCAACCTGAGCGATTGCTTCTTTGCTTTCAATTTTTTTACTGTTTGCTTTTAATTCTTCGACAACAGTCGCAACTGCTTTTTCAATCCCTTTTTTAAGAACCATTGGGTTTGCACCGGCAACAACGTTACGGTTACCTTCACGAACAATTGCCTGAGCCAATAAAGTAGCTGTGGTTGTTCCGTCCCCTGCGACGTCATTTGTTTTAGTAGCAACTTCCTTAACCAGTTGAGCACCCATGTTTTCAAAGGCATCTTCCAGCTCAATTTCTTTGGCAATGGTTACCCCATCATTGGTGATAGTTGGTGAACCGTATGATTTAGCTAAAATAACATTTCTTCCTTTTGGTCCTAATGTCACCTTAACAGTATTTGCTAATTTATCTACACCAGTGATCAGAGATGCTCTGGCGTCTTCACGAAATTTAATCTCTTTAGCCATATTATTTTCCTCCTGTTTTTCTAAATTTTATTATTCTACAATTGCTAAAATATCAGCCTGACGGATGATTAAAAACTCTTCATCGCCAATTTTTACTTCATTGCCGGAATATTTGGAATAGATAACTTCATCATCTACCTTAACATCCAATGGCACCTTTTTACCATCGATAATTTCGCCAGTTCCGACAGCCACTACTTTACCCTGCTGTGGTTTTTCCTGGGCTGATCCTGGTAAAACAATTCCACCAACAGTTTTTACTTCTTCAGCTTTAACTTTAATTACTACTTTGTCACCTAAAGGTCTTAAACTCATTTTTTCCTCCATTTGATTATATTGGGTACGCTGTACCTTTTATTTCATTTATTAGCACTCATTCATCTTGAGTGCTAATAGTATTTTAAATGATTTGCAGATTGATTGCAAGTATTTTTTCCCTTTTCGTTCATCTTAATTTTTTTTAAGATTGTTTTAATTTTTAAAGATGGTACACTTCTCTTTATATAAACGTGTCTACCCTTTTGTCGACAGGCCGTATTTCCTGTCTGCCTTTATTGACGGGTTCCGATTTTTAAACCCGGAATGCCATTGAGACTTAGGTCGCTCTCTTCCCCATTGATATAATTATAGTAAGCCATCGAACCGATCATAGCGGCGTTATCGGTACAGAGAATAGGATCTGGATAGTACAAGGTCATGCCCGCATCAGCGGCTGCCTGTCCCATCATTTTTCGCAGCAACGAATTACAGGACACCCCGCCCGCCATGCAGATACTCTTCATGCCAATACTGTTGGCACAGGCAATGGTTTTGCTGACCAGCACCTCGATAACGGCCAGCTGAAACGATGCGGCCACATCATCGGGATTGACCGCCTCATTTTTCATTTTCTTGCCGTTGAGGTAATTGAGCACCGCCGATTTCAAACCGCTGAAGCTAAAATTATACTCAGTTTTATCCAGCATCACCCTGGGAAAAGCGATCGCCTCGGGGTTGCCATTTTTGGCCGCAGCATCAATGGCCGGACCGCCGGGATATCCCAAGCCCAAAACCCGGGAAATTTTGTCAAAGGCTTCTCCGGCCGCATCATCGATGGTTCGACCCAGTACCTTGAAGGTCTGATAATCTTCCACCAGGACCAGATGACTGTGGCCGCCGGATACCACCAATGTCAAAAATGGCGGTGCAAGCTCCGGAAACTGCAAAAAATTAGCGGCAATATGGCCTTCAATATGGTGTACCCCGATTAACGGTTTTCCGAGACTGTAAGCCATTGCTTTGGCTGTGGAGAGCCCAATCAGCAGCGCTCCCACCAGACCGGGACCGTTGGTCACGGCAATGGCGTCCACCTCGGCCAGAGATAGTTTACTTTCTGCCAGGGCTTCGTCGATAATGTAGGGCAGTTTGGTGACATGGTTGCGGGAGGCAATCTCTGGTACCACGCCCCCATATTTCTGATGAATATCAATCTGGGAATAAATCCGGTTGGTCAATATGTTCCGGCCATCTTCAACAATGGCCACGGATGTTTCGTCACAGGATGTCTCAATACTAAGAATTTTCATGTTTACCTCGATTAGAATTACTCGTTATTTATTTTTATGTTTTTCTTTTTCAAAACCAGCCCCATTCCCAGGGTGGTGAGTCCCAGGGGCATTAGAATATAGATGACCATTCGACCGATCATGGCGAAGAAGAAGGGCTCGGGGACAATCCAGATCAGTCGGTCGGTGGAAGGATCCATAATCCATAAGTCGTTGGAAAAAAATAACTGATGGAAGAGGATAAAGGTGTTATTGAAATTAAAAATAAAACTCGCACCAACAATCAGCAAGATCACCATAAACGTGGCCGATCCATAGAACAAGGCCTTGATAATGGCCTGGCGATCGTATTTTAACAGCACCAGAAAAGCGATCAGCGCCAGAATCAGAGCGGCGTCCCGAAGACCGAGAAAGAAAAGCAATAAGTCTCTGACATCGTCCATATGGGTGATTTCTTTGTCATTAAAAATTGAAACGCTATCGACAACGTTTTTGGCACTTCCAATGGCTAAACGGGCCTGGATGTCAAAATCCTGCCGGTCGCCCTTGAGGTAGCTGATGATTTCATCTACCACCAGTTCCATATCTGGGGGATAGATACCAGTGTTATCAGTGACCTGATTTTTTTCCATCTGATCCATGTAAAACGCTTTGTCAAACACCGCTGCTTCAATGCCGCTGATAAAAATAATAACCGGAAAAAGGATTCCCAGCAACACTGTAACTATTTTGATGGTTTTATTCAAGTTTGTACCTCCACATGATGATTCCGTCCATTCCCGTGCCATAGTAATCTTTGCGTCGTCCTTCCCGCGTAAACTGGTTTTTGAGATAAAAATTGATAGCCGGCTGATTATCCGCCCTGACCTCCAGTGTCATCGCCACACAGCCTTGCTCCAGTGCCAGGGCCAGCATTGCATTGATAATATTTTGCCCCACCCCGGTCTGGCGATAGGCTTCCAGTACTGCGATATTGGTAATGTGGGCTTCATCAATCACCTGCCAGAAGCCACCAAAACCAATAATTTCGCCATCTAATTCAGCGACAATATAATTGGAGAGGATATTGTTAGTTTCTGCCTTATAGGAATCCTCGGTCCAATTGTGTGAAAAGCAGGCCTGATCCACCTTAAAAACGCCGGGGACATCCCGGGATTCCATCAGTCGATAATGGATCATCATTTTTTATGCTCTTCGGCGTAGGAAGGCCGAATATAAAAGGGTTCCACTTCCCGATAATGGCTGGTCGCCCCCTTTAAGGCCCGCTTAAGGACTAGGGCAGCGGCTGACGAGGCTCGGTTCATGTTGAGATAATTGGGAACGATCCGGGCGGTAGGAATCGCTTCCTGCAGGATTTGTGAAAAGCGGGGTAAGCCATCACCCAAGAAATAGATGGTCTCATTTCGCCCTTGTAAAAAAGTAATGAGCTCGTCAATTTCCATCACCGCATCGGCCAGATCCTGAACCAGCTGGCCGTCTTCAAAATGAAAAACACCCGTATAGGTCTGGTTACGCTGGGCATCCAAAACCGGGCAGATCAGGCCATCAGCAAAGGGAATGTTCATCGCTAGGCTTTCCAGGGTGGAAACTCCCACCACCGGTTTATTCAGAGCCTGAGCAAATCCCTTGATGGTCGCCATACCAATGCGCAACCCGGTAAAGGAACCGGGACCGGAAACAATGCCGAAAACATCAATATCCTGAATCGAAAGACCCCCATCACTGAGCAAATGATCAATAGCAATCATCAGTTTCTCGGAATGTTTTTTTTGATGATTGATAATCATTTCGCCGACTAATTTTTCTTCGTTTAATATGGCAACCGTTGCCACAATGGTGGACGTATCAATGGTGAGTGTATTCATCTTTTGCTTTCCTTCTTAATTATTATTTGCTGAACTATTTTAAACTAATACCCCAGCCTGACAAAGAGAAGGTACCGATTATGGATCAAAACAAATCGGTACGCTTTCTCGTTAATCATCTTACTTCTTTTTTAGCTTTGCCAGTGCTTTGAGATCCCGATCGATATCCTTAAGCTTTTCATCGGAGAAAAAGTCATCGGGCAGTAATTTCTGAGCCTTATCAAAGCAGATTCCCATTTTGATGGCCATTTGCAAATAGTCACTTTCAAAGGTTTCATCGCCAAAATAATTTCTGAGAATCTTCATGACATCCTCATCCTCGACCAGATCCCGGACTTTAGAATGGATACAGAGGTACTCTTCCTCATTACCACCGAAAAGACTTTTGAAAAAACCCTTTTTCTTTTCGGTACAATTAACCAACTTTTCGAAGGTAATCCCTTCCAGTGACTGATCTGAATTGACCAGTTCAATAATCTTATCAATACATTCTTCGGTGAAGATGCCATTGGAAAACTCAACCAGTTTGCGCAAGGGGGTGTTGGCCAGCATCGTCATAAAAAAGTCATCTTCTCTGGTCTGGTCATCCCCCATGATTTCTTCAAAGCCCGAGAGCAGTAGTTTTAAGATCGTCTGTCCCCGCTCGGTTTTTTCAAAATCGCTGAGATAGGATAAGGGGTTGATCGGATGGATCAGATCTTTGGTAATCTGAACCGCATAGACAATCGGCAAATCCCGGCTGGATGACCCGATATAGATCTGGTGACTGCCCGACTCATGTTCCCAGGATTTGGTGGTGGGATTATAATAGCAAAAATCACTGAGTCCCAGTTCAAAGCTGACCACAGCCGATCGCCCTGCCGGGATAAAAACTTTTTTAAAACCCCGGAGTTCCCGCAGCGGTCGCAGAATAGCGGTATCAGATTTACCGGTGTATAATTGAACAATTTCTTTGCCATTCATTACGCCAGTATTGGTAACACGACATTTAACGGTAACCGTTTTTTCGGCATCGATTGTCAATGCGGGTTCTTCAATCGGTTCATAATTATAATCGGTATAACTGAGCCCAAATCCAAAGGGAAAGCGAACCTTCTTTTTCGTAAAGTCGTAATAGCGGTAGCCCACAAAAATACTTTCGCCGTAAACCACCTCATCATGGATTCCCGGAAAGTTTATGTATGCCGGTGTGTCTTCCAATCGCATTGGAATAGTTTCCGCTAATTTACCACAGAAATTATTTTCACCAAATAAAAGCTTGGCAATGGCATCACCGCCCGCCTGACCGCCTAAAAACATCTCGACGATGGCCTGGGGTTGGTGTTCCCAGCTCATATCAACAACGCCGCCATTCTGAACAATCACCACCGTCTTAGGTTGAACCTTGCAGATCTTACGGATCAGGGCAAGCTGTTTTTGGGGCAGATGCAAATGGGTCCGGTCATAACCTTCTGACTCATCGTGATCCGGCAAACCCACGAATAACAAGGCCATTTCGGAGTTTTTTGCGACTTCCTCCGCCTGCTCGGCCAAATGAATCTGCTCCACCACCTCATCATGAATATAGCCCTGATGGGGGAACAACTGGATTTCATCGCCCACCAATTTTTTAATTCGTTCATAAGGTGAATCAATATGGTAGGGATTTATTTTTGAGCTGCCGCTGCCCTGATAGCGGGGATCAAAAGCCATGCTTCCGATAATCGCCAGCTTCTTGATTTTGGTCCGATCAATGGGCAGAATACACGCTTCATTTTTAAGCAGCACCATACTTTCAACCGCCGCCAGTTGGGCGATTTTGTGATGACCTTTTGGTTCAATTTCCAGATTAGTAGCATAATTGCGACGGTTTTCCTTAGCCTGAAAGGAAAACCGAATCAGCCGTTCCACCATCTCATTGAGAATGGTGACTTTCAGTTTCCCTTCTTTGATCCGGTCAAATATCTTTTGATTATTGACACCGCCATTGCCGGGCATTTCCAGATCCATTCCCGCCAATACCCCTCGAACCCGATCATAGACAGCCCCCCAATCGGAGATGACGATCCCATCGAACCCCCACTCATTACGGAGCAGTTGGGTCAGAAAATAATTGCTCTGGGAGACAAACTTGCCATTGATGCTGTTATAGGAACACATCACCGCCATCGGTTTTCCTTCTTTGATGGCGATCTCAAAGGGTTTTAAATAAATTTCCCGCAGCGCCCGGATATCAATCTTTTCATCCACCGTCATACGCCGGGTTTCCTGATTGTTGGCCAGATAATGCTTGACTGTCGTTCCTACGCCATGATCTTTTGCGCCGAGAATAAAACTTTTCCCCAACCGCCCTGACAACAGCGGATCTTCTGAAAAATATTCAAAATTACGTCCACAAAGGGGCGAACGCTTGATGTTAATGCCGGGCCCCAAAATTAGATCAACGCCCAGACTGCGGGCCTCCAGCGCAATGGTGCGGCCCACAAATTCAAGCAGTCCTTCGTCCCAGGAACAGGCCGAGAGCACCGCCGGCGGAAAACAGGTGGCTGGTTTTCCCTGGGGAATCCCCAGGGCTCCGTCATTCTCAATCACCCGCATGCCATGGGGGCCGTCGGCCATAAATACCGGCTCGATGCCGTATTTGGAATAGCCCACGGTTTCCCAGTCGGTTCGGCCCGAACAGAGGGATACCATTTCTTCGAGACTCATATTTCTTCGTATTTTTTTAATTAATCCTTCATCCATGATAAATCATCTCCTTAATGGATTAACCAAATCTAAAAGTTATGCTTTCTTTTTTCTCATTGCCAATGATTTTCTGGCGCAGGCATCTACGGCTGAAATTATAGCGTCCCTGAAGCCTTTGGCTTCCAGAACCCGGACGGCTTCGATGGTGGTGCCTCCGGGGGTACAGATCTGATCTTTGAGTTTTCCGGGATGTTCGCCAGATTCGAGAACCAGTTTGGCAGCACCGTAAACTGCCTGGGCTGACAAGCGATAGGCCTGATCCCGGGGGAAGCCATGAAGAACCCCACCATCGGCCATGGCCTCAATCAGCAGCATCGTATAGGCCGGTGCTGAGCTGGCGATTCCGGGCACCACGTCCATCAGCTTCTCACTGATAATTTCAGCTTTACCAAAGCTCTCAAAAATCATGATGATATCCTGAATGTCCTCTTGCGTCATGATATCATCCGGACACAGAGTTGAATCGGATTCTCCGACAAATGCCGGAGTGCTGGGCTGGGTTCTGATTACTTTAACATCTTTGCCCAAAAATTCCTTGATGTCATCAAAGCCAACACCGACTGCAATCGAGACGATAATTACCGACGGTTTGATACTCCCGGCAATTTCCGCCAGCACCTTGCCATATAAAAAGGGTTTCACTGCCAAAACCAGATAGTCAGCCTGGGCCGCTACGGCTACGTTGGAATCCTGAATCGTAACCCGAAATTCTGCACCCACCTGAGCCCTGGCGGCGTCTTCAGGATCATAACAGTGAATATTTTCCGGCCGGAATAATTCACCCTTTACCAAACCACCAATCATAGCCTTTGCCATGTTTCCGCAACCGATAAAACCAATATTATTTTTCACGTTAACTCCTCATGCTTATGCTAATCAGCTGTGTTTATCAGCTGCGAGCGACCGGTTCATCTTCAAATGATCGGAGTCGTCGTGCCAACCAACGCTAAGCTGATTGATTTTTTTGTACCAGGATTTTTTAATTTTATACCCTCTATTTTAGACTTTAATTCAACCCAGTGCAAACCTAAAATGGAAAAACCCACTAATTCTTAAATTAATGGGTTGGATTATCCATAACCAAGTCACTATGCTCAGTTTCAAATTTAGTATGAATTTCCGCTAGTTAAACTTTGCAATATCAGTTCGGTATTGGGCGCCTTCAAAGTGGATTTTGCCGATGTTGGCGTAAACGGTTTTTCTGGCGGCTTCACGAGTTTCGCCCAGCGCTGTGACACAGAGGACCCGGCCGCCGTTGGTTTGTAGTTCGCCGTTGACCAGCTTGGTTCCGGCGTGGAAAACGACGCAGTCTTGCATATCTTCAATGCCGGTGATAACCTTGCCTTTTTCGTAAGTGCCGGGGTAGCCGCCGGAAGCGATGACTACGCAAACAGCTTCTTTACTACTCCATTTGATCTCACAATCAGCCAGCTTGCCATCAATGACAGCTTCCATGATTTCGACCAGATCCGATTCCAACCGCATCAGAACGCTCTGGGCTTCAGGATCACCAAAGCGAACGTTAAATTCAAGAACCTTCGGGACACCATTATCAATCATCAGGCCAATAAACAGAACACCTTTAAAATCCATCCCATCGGCAATAAAACCATTGATAATCGGATCCAGAATCTCTGCTTTGATGCGCTTGTTCAGGGTTTCATCGGCAAACAGCACATTGGGGGAATAGGTTCCCATGCCGCCGGTATTTAAGCCTTCATCATTGTCATAGGCCCGTTTGTAGTCCTGAGCACTTTCCATCGGGACAATCGTTTTACCATCGACAAAACAGAGCATCGAGGCTTCCTGTCCGGTTAAGAATTCTTCGATCACGACCTTATCGCCAGCTTCTCCGAATTCCCTTTTTTTCATGATCATTTCCATGCCGGCTCGGGCATCGGTTTCATTTTCGGGGATCAGTACCCCTTTACCGGCGGCCAGACCATCAGCCTTGATTACCATTGGATAGCCATAAACACCCAGATCTTTGATAATTTCATCAAAATCGGTATATTCTTTATAGGCCGCCGTGGGAATATTGTGACGGAATAAAAATTCCTTGGTAAAGGCTTTGCTGCCCTCAAACTGAGCACAATGTTTGTTAGGACCAAAAACTTTTAAACCAGCCGCTTCAAAAGCGTCGACCATTCCCATAACTAGGGGGACTTCGGGACCGACAACGGTAAGATCAATCTGATGTTCTTTGGCAAAAGCCAAACAGCCGGGAATATCTTCCACCGACAAATCCACACATTCGGCCAATTCTGCCATGCCGCCGTTGCCCGGGGCGGCATATATTTTTTCAACCCGGGGGCTTTGGGTAAGCTTCCATGTCAACACATGCTCCCGACCACCGGATCCAATCATTAATATTTTCATCTGTCTCTCCTCGTTTTGCTTTCATTTTTTATAACACCTCGTTTTGCAAAGAGAATTGTTCGAATTCAAGGCGGAGACGGTTTTGGCCGACGGGAGCGTATCTATTAATACGTGACCAAGGCCAAAACCGTCTCCAACGCAGAAGTCGGGCAATTATCGACGCAAAACTAGTGTTTGAAGTGGCGCATGCCAGTAAACACCATCGCAATCCCCGCCTCATCACAGGCTTTGATTGAATCTGCATCTTTTCCAGCCCCACCGGGTTGGATGATGGCGGTAATACCGGCTGCGGCGGCAGCCTTGACACTGTCGTCAAAGGGGAAGAAGGCGTCCGATGCCATCACTGCGCCTCTGACGTTTTCGCCGGCCTGTCGAATAGCATTTTCAAGGGCTCCGACCCGATTGACCTGGCCCGGTCCGTTGGCAATCAGACATTTATTTTTAGTCAGACTGATGGCGTTGGATTTGGTGTTTTTAACCGCTTTCCAGGCAAACAGCAATTCGGCCATTTCGGCTTCGCTGGGCTGACGTTTGGTGACGACTTTTAACTCATCATACAAGCTGGTATCACGTTCCTGAACCAGCAGACCACCCATCACTTTTTTGACTTCATAACTGGGTTCGTTGTGAATGATGTCGGCCAGCTCCAATAAGCGCAGATTTGGTTTCGCGGCCAGCACTGTCAAAGCTTCTGGTGTAAATCCCGGTGCAACGATTACTTCCAGGAATGTTTCCACCATTTCTTTGGCGGCGGCCTCATCAATCAAGCGATTCGAGGCAATAATGCCACCAAAAATCGAAACCGGATCGCTGTCATGGGCTTTTTTATAAGCCATCGCAATTTTTTCGTCGCTGGCAATGCCACAGGGATTGGCATGCTTAACCGCGACGATGGTGGGTTCATCCCCATATTCCTTTAAGATTTCCATAGCCCCGTTGGTGTCGTTGATATTATTATAGGAAAGTTCTTTGCCCTGAAGTTGTTTGGCAGCGGTGAGAGCGCCTTTAACCGGCACGACTTCGCCATAGAAAGCAGCTTTTTGGTGGGGATTTTCACCGTATCGCAGATCCTGAACCTTCTCAAAGGTCATCGTGATGGTGTCTTGTAAGACTTCCCCGTCGATTCGTTTTCTTAAGTAGTCAGCAATCATCGTATCATAGTTGGAGGTCGTTTCAAACACTTTTAAGGCCAGCTTATAGCGGGTTTGATAGTTTGTTTGACCGTTTGCTTCCAGTTCTGCGAGCACTACAGCATAGTCTTCCGGATCGACTACGACAGTTACGTCATTGAAGTTTTTGGCTGCCGAGCGCAACATCGTTGGTCCGCCGATATCGATGTTTTCGACCGCATCTTCAAAGGCAACCCCTTCTTTCAGAATCGTATTCTTAAATGGGTAGAGGTTAATGACCAACAGATCAATGGGAGTAATCTCAAGCTCTGCCATCTGTTTCTGATGATCGGGATTATTGCGGATACCCAGAATCCCACCGTGGATCTTCGGATGCAGGGTTTTGACCCGTCCGTCCAGACATTCCGGAAAGCCGGTCACTTCGGAAACGCCGGTAATTGTCAATCCTGCTTCTCGTAGAGCTTTGGCGGTTCCCCCGGTAGACAGGATTTCCCATCCCATTTCTGCCAGTTTTTTTGCAAATTCGACAATCCCACGTTTATCCGATACACTTAACAATGCTCTCATTTTATTCCTCCAAATTTATAACTCTAATAAGTTCCCTGTGTTTTTTATCAAATCTATACTGTTTTATTTTTGACAATTCGGCCTGTCACTGACAATTGATCAAGACAAAACGCCTTCACCGCTTTTGGTAAAAGCTCGTGTTCAATTTTGAGAACTTTTTGCTGGATCGATTCCGGGGTGTCGTCTTCGGCAACAATAACAGTTTCCTGCATAATTACCGGGCCGCCATCTGCCACTTTGTTAACAAAGTGAACCGTTGCCCCGGTGACCTTCACGCCATAATCGATGACGGCTTGATGAACACGCATCCCATAAAACCCGGCTCCGCAAAAAGATGGAATCAGGGCCGGATGAATGTTAATAATGGCATTGGGGTAAGCTTCCACAAAGGCCGGGGTAATAATTTTCATATAGCCGGCCAGCACCACCAGATCGACATCATAGCCTCTTAAAATCTCGACAATTTTTTGATCAAAGGCTTCATTACTGGGATAACCCTTGGGATTGACGGCCACTGCCGGAATCCCGGCGGCTTCTCCCCGTTCCAGACCAAAGGCATGGCGGTTATTGGAAATAACGACCACAATTTCACCATATTTGTGATGAATGGTATCAATCAGGGACTGAAAATTTGTTCCGCCACCGGAAACCATCACACCGATTTTTTTTAAAGCTTTTACAGACATAGCTCGATTTTTTCCTCTCCTTTTACAATGGAACCGAGAATAACCGGCTTTTCGCCCTTGGCAGTTAAACCGGATAGAAAGGCTTCAACCTGGTCAGCTGGCAGAACAGCCACCAGGCCAATCCCCATATTAAAGGTGGCATACATGCTTTCAGCGGCAATTTTTCCCGCTTCCTGGATAAATTTAAAAATCGGCAGGGTTTCGATCACACTGGCATCGACCTTGGCGCAAAGTCCATCAGGAATCATCCGGGGTATGTTTTCATAGAAACCGCCGCCAGTGATATGGCTCATGCCCTTAATTTTGCATGGTTTGATCAGATCGGCCAAGGCTTTTACATAAATTCGGGTCGGTGTCAGCAGGGCTTCACCCAGGGTCATACCGAGATCCTCCACATAGGTATTGATGTCCAGCGACAGATCTTTGAATAAAACCTTTCGAACCAGCGAAAAACCATTACTGTGAACCCCGGAGGATGGTAGCCCCACCAACACATCCCCTTCAGCAATATTCGCACCAGTGACAATATCATCTTTTTCAACAATGCCCACCGCAAAACCGGCCAGATCATACTCATCCAGGCCATACATGTCAGGCATTTCCGCCGTTTCGCCACCGATTAAGGCCATATTCCCCTGAATACAACCTTCAGCAATCCCTTTAACAATGGTGGCAATTTTTTGCGGATAGTTTTTGCCGCAGGCAATGTAGTCCAAAAAGAACATTGGTTGGGCGCCCTGACACAAGATATCATTAACACACATCGCCACACAGTCGATGCCAATGGTATCATGGCGATCCATCATAAAGGCCAGCCGTAGTTTGGTACCAACGCCATCGGTTCCGGAAACCAGGACTGGTTTCTGATAACCTGCGGGCAGTTCGAACAGCCCGCCAAATCCGCCCAGGTGCGAAAGAACCCGATCATTAAAGGTCCGCTTGACATCGGCCTTCATTAGTTTAACCGATTCGTAACCCGCCTCCACGTCCACTCCGGCTTGTCGATAGGCATCTGTTTTTATCTGATTTTCTGACATGTTTCCTCCATCTATTTTTAGTTCCAGTTTCTAGCATCACTTGCCAATTAGTCGTTGGCATTTAAAATTGGCACTTCCATCGGATATTCCCCGTCAAAGCAGGCCCGGCAGAAGGTTGTTTTACCGCCGACAGATTCGGTTAAGCCCTCCAATGAAATATAGGCCAGCGAATCGGCACCAAGAATTTCTCTGATTTCTTCGACCGTTTTCTTGGCACCAATCAAGTATTTTCGCCGCGGCGTATCAATTCCAAAGTGACAAGTATGGGCGACTGGCGGACTGGTAACCCGGAAATGAACCTCGGTTGCGCCAGCCTGTCTTAAAATCTCAACCAATCGTTTAGAGGTAGTCCCCCGAACGATGGAATCGTCGATAATAATAACCCGTTTGCCTTTAATGGTTTCTTTTAATGGGTTGAGTTTTATCCGTACCCCTTCTTCCCGCAACTTCTGATTGGGTTGAATAAAGGTTCGGCCAATGTATTTATTTTTAATCAAGCCGACACCATAGGGAATCCCTGATGCTTCAGCATAACCGATGGCTGCGCCAATTCCTGAATCCGGCACCCCAATGACTACATCGGCTTCAACTGGTGACTCTTTGGCAAGAATTTCGCCAGCTTTATGACGAGCCGCATAAACAGATGTTTCATCCATCACCGAATCGGGACGGGCAAAATAAATCAACTCGAAAATACAGGCTTTCTTTTTAACCCAGTTGTTTTGGCCATAACTGGTTAAGCCATTTTCGTCAATGACAACAATTTCGCCGGGTTCAACATCGCGAACCAGTTCCGCCCCAATCGCATCCAGGGCACAGCTTTCCGATGTCAGAAAATAATCTTCATCCTTCTTACCAATACAAAGCGGCCGCAAACCATAGGGATCACGAACGCCCACCAGTTTATCGCCAACCGTGATTACCAGAGCATAGGCCCCCTTGATGATTTCGACCATTCGTTGAATCGCTTCAATCATCCCGTGGCGCAGGCCTCTGGCTAAAATGTTGACCATTACCTCGGTATCAATAGTCGTCTGAAAAACAACGCCAGAGTCTTCCAGCATGTTCCGTAAAGCACTATCATTGATGAGATTTCCATTATGTGCCAAAGCTATTTGGCCCATACTGTGATTAACCGTTAATGGTTGAGCATTTGTGACCCCATCTTCGCCTGAAGTGGAATAACGAACGTGACCGATTCCGATATTACCTTTAAGCTGTTTTAATACGTTGCCTTTAAATGCATCACAGACCAGGCCCGTTTCTTTGTGGGTCGAAATCTTTCCGTCTTTGTTAACTGATATACCAGCGCTTTCCTGACCGCGGTGCTGAAGCGCATAAAGTCCATAATAGATATAGGAAGAACAATTATTCTCTTTCGATTTGAGATAGGCCCCCATTATTCCACATTCATCGCGAAACTTGTCATTTATCATTGGTGTGTGTATCCTCCAGGTATTTGATTTTATTTTTCCCGCACTTGAATTTTTATATGATACGAGTGATTTTTTATGCCTGAACCCGTTTTAGCATTTCTTCGTAGGCTTCTTCGATATGGCCAAGGTTTCTACGGAAGCGGTCTTTATCCAGTTTTTCATTGGTTTTTACATCCCAAAAACGACAGGTATCAGGTGAGATTTCATCAGCCAGAACAATTTGTCCGTCGTTGGTTTTACCAAACTCAATTTTAAAGTCAACCAGGTTGATCCCTCTTTCCAGAAAATACGCTTTTAAGATCTCATTAATTTTAAAGGTCATGTCGCGAATCACTGCAATTTCATCAGCGGTGGCCAATTCCATGGCGATGACGTGATCATCGTTGATAACCGGATCGCCAAAATCATCATTTTTATAGCAGAATTCAAAAATCGGTGATTTTAATTTCAAACCTTCTTCCAGACCAAGGCGTTTACAAATAGAACCAGCGGCGGTGTTACGGATAATCACTTCCAATGGAAAAATCGTCACCGCTTTAACCAATTGTTCGTTTTCGGAGAGAACTTTGACAAAATGAGTGGGGATACCTTTTTCTTCCAACATTGTAAAGATAACACCGGTCATTTTATTATTGATGACCCCTTTACCGCCAATGCTACCTTTAACCTCGCCGTTAAAAGCAGTCGCGTCATCCTTATACTCAATAATAAATTCGTTGGGATTATCGGTTTTAAAAACTTTCTTGGCTTTACCTTCGTATAACTGTTCTAATTTTTCCATTTTAATCTCCTTAAAATTTGATTTGCATCGATGATGTGTTTATAAAATTTCCTGAACCTTTTCATTTTTAGCAATAACTTCGTCGTTTAACTGAATTTTGAAAGCCTTCATTTTTTCGCGGATCTCCGGGTATTTGATTGACAGCATCTGAGCGGCTAAAATCCCGGCGTTTTCGGCGCCATTGACAGCGACTGTGGCCACTGGTACGCCGGATGGCATCTGAACGATTGACAAGAGCGAATCCAGTCCACCTTGAAAAGAGGTTTGAATCGGAATGCCAATGACCGGAAGTGGTGTGATCCCAGCGATAACTCCCGGCAAGTGGGCCGCTTTTCCCGCTGCCGCAATGAAAACTTCAATCCCCCGATCTTCGGCAGTAGTGGCATAGTCAAAGATTTTGTGGGGATTGCGGTGGGCTGAGATAACCTGAACATCATATTCAATGCCAAATTTCTCCAGCGCAATCAGACATTTTTTGACAATCTCAAAATCAGAATCACTGCCCATGATAACCGCAACTTTTGGTGTACTCATTTTTTAATCTCCTTCGTGTTTGCTTCTTAAATTTTCTAACACTAGTTTTCTTATTTATAATTTATTTAAAATAATTGACGCCAGCTTTAAAGATCTGCTGATCCATATTGCCGGGAATATTTTTATAGAGATTCTTGCCGATTCGTTCGGAGTGACCCATTTTCCCAAGGACCCGGCCATCCTGGCTGGTGATGCCTTCAACCGCATAAACAGAACCGTTGGGATTGAAGCGGCCATCAAGGGTGGCGGCACCCTCAAAATCCACATATTGGGTAGCAATCTGACCGTTTTCGATGAGGATTTTCAGCACCGCATCACTGGCGACAAAACGACCTTCGCCATGCGACATGGGCATCCGATGAATATCCCCGACCTTGGTATTGGCCAACCAGGGCGACAGATTGGAGCTGATTCGAGTCATCGGAATGGTGGACACATGGCGGCCGATGGTGTTAAAGGTTAAGGTCGGCATCTCCTCGGTAATTTCACAGATTTCACCATTGGGAACCAGTCCCAGCTTAATCAGGGCCTGGAAGCCATTACAGATCCCCAATACCAACCCATCCCGGTTATTGAGCAAATCCATGACGGCATCCATCATCTTGGGATTTCTAAAAACCGAGGCAATAAATTTACCGGAACCGTTCGGTTGATCCCCAGCACTAAACCCACCAGGAATCATTATCATCTGGGATGCTCTGATCTGCGCCGCCATTTCGTCAATGGAGTTGATTATATCCTGCGCTGACTGATTTCTGAAAATCGTCGTCACCGCTTTTGCACCGGCATTCTCAAAGGCTTTGACCGAGTCGTATTCACAGTTAGTTCCCGGGAAGACCGGGATAAATACCTGAGGTTTGGCTAGTTTATCTTTGTGGTATACAATCGGTGTGACCTTAAAGCTTAAGGTTTCCACGGCCCCACTGATTTCTGCTTTTTCTGGATAAACTGACCGCAGTGGTGCTTCCCAGACTTCGATCAATTCATTAATTGCGATGGCATCACTGCCAAATACAATTTTATTATTATCAGTGGTCTTGCCAATGGGGGTTGAGCCCTCCAGAATTTCAAAACTTTCGATCAAGATACTGCCATACAGTGGTTTAAACAAGAAGGCGGGATCGATCCGATCATTGATGTCAACCCCGATGCCGTTACCAAATGCCATTTTTGTCACTGCTTCAGCCAAACCGCCATAACCGATTGTTTTGGCGCTTAATATTTTGCCTTCCCGATTCGCTTTAATGATGACATCATAAACAGCTTTCACCGCAACTAAGTCCGGTACTCCATTTTTATCTAACGGTAAACTAAACAATTGTAACAATGACTCACTGGACTTGAGTTCACTGGTTATCACTGATTCCACGTGAGTTGTCGCCACTGCAAAAGAAATCAGGGTTGGTGGAACGGTCAGTTCGCCAAAGCTGCCTGACATACTATCCTTGCCACCAATGGCTGGCGTTCCCATGGCTGTCTGAACCTGATGGGCCCCTAAGAGCGCCGCAAAAGGGCGGCCCCATTTAATTGGTTCTTTGCCCAACCGTTCAAAATATTCCTGGAAACTGAGGCGGGCCTTTTTATAATCGCCCCCCATCGCAACCAGTTTGGACAGCGATTCAAGCACTCCCATCATCCCGCCTAGAAAGGGACTGCTTTTGGCGATGGTCGGATTGTAACCAAAGGTCATCATGCTGCAGGTGGTAGTGTCGCCATGAATCATCGGAATCTTGGCGATCATCCCGTCCATTGGTGACAAAGCGTTTTTGCCGCCATAGGGCATCGCCACAGTGCCAGCGCCAATGGTTGAGTCAAACATTTCCACCATACCTCGCTGACTGGCTACATTCAGATCTTTTAGCGTCTCTTTCATTTGATTGATAAAATCGAATTGTTCATCTTTTTTCGGGTCTTGATCCGCTGTTTTTATTGCGCTATCTATTTCTATTGGTGACTCAACTACCACATCAATAAATTGTGGTGCACCGTTGGTTTCAAGAAAGGATCGGGAAATATTCAAGATTTCTGCACCCCGCCATTTCATGATCAACCGACCTGAATCGGTGACAACGGCAACTGGGGTAATCTCCAGGTTTTCAGCTTTTCCCATAGAAATAAAGGTATCCACATCTTTAGGATCGACCACCACAGCCATTCGTTCCTGGGATTCAGAAATGGCCAGTTCGGTGCCATCCAAGCCTTCATATTTTTTTGGCACCTTATCCAAATCGATTTCCAGACTATCTGCCAGTTCGCCAATGGCCACCGATACCCCGCCAGCACCAAAGTCGTTACAACGTTTAATGAGATTCGCCAGTTCTTTACTGCGGAATAAGCGTTGGATTTTTCTTTCTTCGACGGGATTTCCTTTTTGAACCTCAGCCCCACTTTCCAGAATCGATTCTTCAGTATGGGCCTTAGATGAACCGGTGGCACCACCGCAACCATCCCGGCCAGTCCGACCACCAACTAGCAACACCACATCGCCAGGAGCTGGGCGTTCCCGGATGACATTTTCTTTGGGTGCCGCAGCAATCACGGCCCCGACTTCCATCCGCTTGGCCAGAAAACCGAGATCATAAACTTCCGTTACCTGACCAGTTGCCAAACCGATCTGATTCCCATATGAACTGTATCCATGGGCCGCTTCCGTCGAAATTTTACGTTGCGGCAATTTGCCCGGTAAGGTATCTTCAATGGCCGCCCGGGGATCCCAGGCACCAGTTACCCGCATTGCCTGATAAACATAACTTCGACCGGAAAGTGGATCCCGGATAGCCCCACCCAGACAAGTCGCAGCCCCGCCAAACGGTTCGATTTCGGTGGGATGGTTATGGGTTTCATTTTTAAACATCAGTAGCCATTCTTCGTCGACACCATCATGATCGACAACCATGTTGATGCTACAGGCATTGATTTCTTCTGATTCATCCAGATCTGGAATCCGCCCCGCTTTTTTAAGTGCTTTGGTACCAATAACCGCCAGATCCATCAGACTCATTGGTCGTTCGGAATTTTCGCCGTATAGATCCGTTCTGGCCTGACAATAATCAGCATAGGCCCGTTTCATCGCCTGTGAAATGGGGTCATCGCCCAGAAACTGCACCTGCTTAATCTGAGTTAAAAAAGTCGTATGACGACAATGATCCGACCAATAGGTATCAATTACCTTTAATTCCGTAATGGTCGGATTCCGCTGTTCTTCTTTATTAAAATAATTCTGAACAAATATAATGTCCTCAGTTGTCATGGCAAATCCGTGATCCAGACGAAACGCTTCTAATTGATCACCATTTAGCGTGATAAAACGATCCAGCGGTTTGATATCATTTGGCTCACGAACCTCATCAGCCAGGGTTGTAAAAGGTTCTAAACTGGCTTCCTGAGAATCCACTGGATTAATCATGTAGTGCTTAATACTCTCAAATTCATTTTGAGTTAATTCCCCTGTGAGTACAACAATTTTTGCGACTTTAACTAAAGCCCGTTCACCGGATACGATCTGAATGCACTGAATCGCGGAATCGGCATGCTGATCGTATTGCCCAGGTAGATACGAAATTCCAAATATTTTTTCATCAACTCTCGTTTCAAGACAGTCTTCAAATACCTGATCAACATTGGGTTCGGATAAAATAGTGCTAATAATCTGATCAAACAACTCATCTGCCACGTCTTGGACATCATATCGATATACTATACGCATGGATTCAAGCTTTTGAATCTTTAGAATCCGTTGAAAGGTATGTGTCAACGACTTGGCTTCTACTTCAAATTCGTCTTTTTTTTCTACAAAAATTCGTTTTATCACAATTTTTCCACCTTTTTAAATGATAAACTTATTTTACTATTTCCGAACAATAATATCAATAGAATTTAAAACGTTCGGATTATTTTTTTATTTTCCCGAATATTTTTCAAGTTTATCCGTTTATTTTCAAATTTTTAATCGATTCCGGTATAATTTGAAGTATAATTGCATTATATTTGGGTAATATAGTACTAACCAATTACTCGATATAAAAAAGATCCAAGAGAGGTAACATATGAAAATTTTCCATTTGCATCATAGCGGCTTTTTAATTCAATTAGCAGATAAAACACTGATCTTTGATTGTTTTACCCATATCCCAACCAGTCTCCTTCGCAAGGGACTTCCTCATTATTTTTTTGTGTCTCATGGTCACGGCGACCACTACACCGCTGATATTTTTTCAACCGAACGGGTTTATCACCCTACCTATATATTAAGTGATGATATCCCCAAAGCCTCTACTCATAAAACCCATACTATTGGCCCCTACCAGCACATGTCGCTGGGTGGGATGGACATCAAAACTTTTGGTTCCACTGATCAAGGTATCTCATTTTATATTGCTACCAATTCCCATCGGATTTTCCACGCCGGGGATCTCAATTGGTGGGACTGGGACACCAATGAAAAACCAAATATCGATCCGATACAGGAAGAAAAGGACTATAAAGCTGAACTGGAAAAAATGAAGAACCTGCCCATGGAATTCGCCTTTGTTCCGGTGGATCCCCGTCTGGGCGACTCCTTCTACAAAGCGGGCGAATATTTTATCGAAACCTTTCATCCCAAGGTACTCATTCCCATGCATTTTCGTGATGATTTCGAAATTATCCAGCGTTTCAAAGACAAAATCGGGAACACCAAAACGATTATTCCTGAATTTAAAGAACGGAATGTCAAAATCAAAAACACCTGGTCACCTGGCGTCTGAATTATCGAATCTTCTTACTTGCTGAAGGAGTATTGCTATGAACAATCTATTTTCGCTTAGTAAACAAAGTCGTCAACTCCTTGACTTATTTTTTACCATCAGTACAGAATTTCTTTGCATTGCCGATGAACGAGGGGCTATTTTACAAACAAATCAGGTTTGGGAAACGAAGCTGGGCTACCTGAATCCAGATCTTTATGACAAAAATCTCATTGATCTTGTTCATCCCAACGATGTGCCCAACTTGATTCTTGGCCTAAAAAAATTGACTGGAGAAAAGGAATCACTGACGCTTACCACTCGTCTACACTCCAATTTTGACTCCTATCTTTTTGTAACCTGGCAGTTTAAATGGGTCGATGGACTTATCTTTTGTTGTGGTAAAGATTTGACTGAACTCTATCAGGCAAAAAAAGATGCTGAGAGCGCCAACTTTTTAAAAAATCAATTGATATCGATTTTATCAAATGAACTAAAGGAACCTCTGGAAAGTCTGTTCCTGTTTTTTGAGTTAATGAGCAAAGCCAATTCCAGATCAGATCAGAAAACCTGTCTGGAGAATATCCATCTTTCCTCTTCACTTCTGGGAAATCTGATTGATGGGCTTCTGACAAACGATAGCAAGACTGGCCATGATGTGATTGTTTTTGATTTTCACACTACCGTCGAGGATGCAATCATCCCCTTGATCGCCAGCGCCAAGCGTCATAACATTGCCATCGAATTGTCAATTCATCCCAAGATTCCAACGACTGTCGTTGGTGATCCTCAACGACTCAAGCAAATCATCTCCTATTTAATTCTTAACGCCATGAAATGCCTGGAGCAAGGTAAGATTTTCCTTGAAGCTACCCCGGAAAATACCGACAAATCAGTTTTTAAGATTTATTTTAATGTTAAAACGTCTGGAATTTCGCCCTTAAAAAATGGCTTGGCAGACCCCTTTTTATTTACCGATGCCACCGGCGTCACAATGGCAAACAATCTCAGTTTTGGCCTGGAACTAGTGAAAACGCTGGTTGAAACCATGAACGGCAAATTTTCTGCTGCCAGGGACAATGAGAACAAGAGTGAAAAATAACGTTGGTT
>NZ_DJGY01000016.1:0-2705 GCF_002435675.1 Acetobacterium sp. UBA5834
CTGCTTAATCAACTCGAAAAAGTGCCGCTGATCATTCTTGACGACTTCGGCCTGGCCCCATTGGATCATAATACTAAACTAACCTTGCTGCAACTACTCGAAGACAGGTATGGGAAAAGGGCAACTATTATCACTTCGCAGCTTCCTGTAAAATCCTGGTATCAATACCTGGATGAGCCTACCCTGGCCGATGCAATTATGGACAGATTGTCAGGTGCAGCCCATAAAATTGAACTAAAAGGAGAATCACTAAGAAAGAAATCCAAAGAATAAAAAACCTATTTTTGCCCTCTCACCGTTCATTACATAGTGGCCTACTTTCGACCGGAATCACTGGCCTAGTTTGTCCGGAATATTCAGCAGGCTGAGCCTGCACTGTATATACACGCGGACGTTGGGCACAATAGTAGAGCAAAAATGACAACATGAAAATTGATTTAGATAACAGAAAATTCAAAACACACTCAAATACTGACAACGGTGATGTGACTGGGGATACGATTTTTTATTACAAGCAATCTGACAATATAATTTCAGCTGACTATAAAGGTGGAGATATTATAAAAGGAAACTTGATTGGGAAAGTAGTAGAAAACAAATATATAGATTTTGTATATCACCATATTAATGTTCATGGAGAGATAATGACAGGTGTATGCCAATCCTATCCCGAAATTTTGGATTCTGGTAAAATGATTCTAAAAGAGTTTTGGCAATGGACTTGTAAGGACAAAAGCAAAGGAGAATCAATTATAATTGAAATATAAATGAACATATTAATCGTATATTGCCATCCAAGTAAAAAATCTTTTACTTATCAGGTTTTCGATAGACTTTTGAATGGATTAAAAACTTCTGGACATAAAGTAACAGTGTCAGATTTATATGAAATGAATTTTCAAAGCGATATGAGCGAGACCGAATACGAAAGAGAAGGATTTGCAAACCTTGAGAAACAATTACCCAATGACATTTTAAATGAGCATAGAAAAATTCAAGAATCCGACTGTATAATATTTATTTATCCTGTTTGGTGGAGTGATTGTCCAGCAAAATTAAAAGGTTGGTTTGATAGAGTTTATTCCGTTGGGTATGCTTATGGATATGATTCTGTTGGTAATAAGCAAATTAAAATGAAAAAACAAAAATTAGGATTAGTATTATGCACAGCAGGTCATCCGAATGAATTTTTAGATGAAGTTGGAATTGCAGAAAGTATGCGAAACGTTATGATTGATGATAGACTTGGACAAAGATTTGAAAACAAACAAATGATAATTCTTGGAGGAACTCTGGATATAGATAAAGTTAAAGAAAATCATCTGACGAAAGCATATGAAATAGGAGAAAATATAGAGAACTACAGTGCCCAACATCGTGTATAAAGCATTGGGGTTTAAGTGGTTAATTCAAGCGTTCTGCCCCGCATCGGCGTTTGTGTCGGCGGATAGGAACGAAGCCCGCAATCCCCAACGCTTCATACACGCAAACGTTATAGCCTATGCAAACGACTCATCCCAATTCAAAATAATGACTGAGATAACAAGAAATAGAACAATAAGACCTTCAACAAGTCTTGAAAAGTCAAAGAGTTATAAGATCGACACTAAAGTGGTCACACGAGGGGACATTTTAGTAGTTAATATTGACCACGAATCAAAACCGTTTCGTAAGACTTTCAAGTTCAACGGTTCGGACATTGCCCACAAAAACAGCATCAGTTTCAGGGTCAATGACTTCGGAACTTCCATTGACATCAGTTGGAGCGGTGCCACACCAATAGGAACAGGAACAACCAAAGCTACGACACCATCAACCACATCAAAGCGATTGATAAATAAAGTAGTGGAAAAAACAAGTTCCGAACCAAAAACAACACACGCCAAGACTTCATTCGACCCAATTTCAAATGCGGATACTCAAATCTTAATATTGGGAACCATGCCAGGAGACAAATCACTTGAACTAGGTGAGTACTACGGACATTCAAGAAACAGATTTTGGAAAATCATTTCGACCATAACAAACAACGAGCTGCCACAGACCTACGCAGATAAAAAAGTACTTCTACTCAAGACAAGAATTGGAATTTGGGACGTAGCACATAAAGCAAATAGAAAAGGAAGTCTTGACAGTGCAATTGAAGACGAAGAGCCAAATAACTTGAACAGCTTTATTGCAAAGCATAAGAATTTAAAAGTTATCTGCTTTAACGGAGCCAAGTCAGAAGCACTTCACGACAAGTATTTTGACAGAATATCCGAAATAAAATACATTTCTTTACCAAGCACAAGTCCAGCAAACACAGGAATTGACTTTGACAGCATTTGCAAAAAATGGAAACAAATATTTACCAAATAAATCAAAAGATAAATAAGCACAGGCTATAACAGCACCTAAGAAAACATGGGGCAGACAGTGCATAGAGCGAGCTTGGTTCTCCGATTCCAAGTTCAGTTTCGGTGGACAGTTAATCGCTCCGAAAAGCCCCACGTTTCTTAGCTGCAAAACGTTATAATACAGCTTAAAAAGTTGAAATTCTGTGCAAAATATCGAATATCAGACCATTACGGAACATTCCCGGAATACGTTTAATGGCCGGACAGCAGCGGTTTCATGGATGGGCACGATCTATGGAAGATTCACGGAGATCCAGGCTTTTTTCGGATTTGAGTAAATTTAGAAGGTTGAGTTTGAAGCCGTAT
>NZ_DJGY01000046.1:0-10157 GCF_002435675.1 Acetobacterium sp. UBA5834
AAATTATACAGGAAGCTTTCGTTATCGTCTCTTGATAATTTAATAAAGTCCTCTTGAAAGAACCGTACCGACAAATGTTAATCTGTTGTATGCTGCAGGATCGAACAGGTCAATGACCTGTTCGCCCTGATGCATACAACATGATGTAACATTTTTAGGTACTCAGTTTTTTTAATATTAGTGTTACTATTTAAAACTACTTTTTCCACTTGGAAAAATCCAGGGTGGCGAAATAGTCCGCTGGGGTTTCAGCCCGACGGATCAGTTCGGTGCTGCCATCTTCTTTTAGCAGTACTTCTGCAGAACGCAGCTTGCCGTTGTAGTTGTAGCCCATGGCAAAACCGTGGGCCCCAGTATCGTGAAGAACCACCAGATCACCGATATCAATTTTAGGAAGCTTGCGGTCGATGGCGAACTTGTCGTTATTTTCACATAAGCCCCCGGTGACATCGTAAACGTGATCCAAGGGGGCATCTTCCTTACCCATCACGGTGATGTGATGATAGGCCCCATACATGGCCGGTCGCATCAGGTTGGCCGCACAGGCATCAAGACCAATATATTCTTTGTGGGTATGTTTTTCATGGAGGGCAGTGGTAATCAGATGACCAAATGGTCCCAGTACAAAACGGCCGAGTTCAGTGTAGATGGCAATATCGCCCATGCCAGCCGGTACCAGTATTTCTTCAAAGGCTTTTTGAACGCCCCGGCCGACTTCATAAATATCGGTGGGTTGCTGATCGGGCAGATAGGGAATCCCAACCCCACCGGACAGGTTGATAAAGGCAATGTGAGCCCCCGTTTCCTGATTCAGCTCCACCGCCGTCTGAAACAGAATCCGGGCCAAAGCCGGATAGTATTCATTGGCAATGGTGTTGCTGGCTAAAAAAGCATGAATTCCAAAATGCTTAACGCCTTTATCTTTTAAGATCGCAAATCCTTCTGACATCTGTTCCCGGGTGAAACCATATTTAGCCACCTGGGGAGTATCCATAATGGCGTTATCGATAACAAAGTCGCCACCGGGATTAAAGCGGCAGCTGATCGTTTCCGGCAGTCCTGCCACCTCTTCCAGAAAGTCAATATGGGTAATATCATCCAGGGTAATCAGGGCATTAAGCTTTCGTGCTAAAACAAAATCTTCCCGAGGCGTCACATTGGAGGTAAACATGATATCCTCACCAGCAAAACCAACTGTATCTGACATCATCAGTTCCGTATAGGATGAGCAGTCAACCCCACAGCCTTCTTCTTTTAATATCTGCAAAATAGTCGGGTTGGGCGTCGCTTTGACGGCAAAGTATTCTTTATAACCCTTATTCCAGGAAAATGCCTCCTGGAGGTTACGAACATTTTCGCGGATACCTTTTTCATCATACAGATGGAATGGAGTTGGGTATTGTTTGACAATTGCTTCTAACTTTTCTTTGTTAACAAACGTTTTTTTCATATTATTGATTTCCTTTCGTCATTTCAATCAGCTTTATTTCATTTTTCATGGCGTCTTTAAACAAATCCACCAGATTCTGTTTCCGGGAATAAAGGCAGGTGGAATACTCGCCATTATTGATATCTCCGGTAAGGACATTGGTGGAATCGGCAATCAGCCGAATCTGCTGGAGCGGTTGATCGGAACGATGGATAATCGTTCCTGCCAGCTCCCAGCTACCATTAGTGATGATCACCATCTTGATACCCCGGTCAATCGCTGCTTTTATATCCGGGGTTACGGTTTCCAGAATCTGACCGGGTACCGAAATGTATACCCGCTCCCGGGCTTCCAGAATCATATTGCGCAGTTTATTAAGGATATTCCCTTCTCCTTTGATGGTGATATAACCTTCCACCGCATCCCGTTTGCGGGGAATGGTATCAATCAGCTCCTGCCTGGCAGCCTGGAGCTTTCGAATCTTATTGTCACAGAATTCAGAAATAGCTACCGGGGTATAACGGATGGTTGCTTCCTCGATCACGTAAGCCCCCCCTTTTTCCACCAGGGACGCCAGCGAGGTATAGGCATTGGATCTTGAGATACCGGTCGTCTTGGCCACCTCATACCCGTTCAAATCGCCTTCGGACAGCAGGGTTAAATAAATCACCGCCTCATGGCGGGTCAGCCCAAATTGTGTCAATCGTTCAACTATTTCCATAATCATCAGTCCTTATTACTAGTCTGTTGGCACTTTTACCATAACACTTTAATCACCAGTTCCGTTTTTTAACGTGTGTAATATATAGTGTTCCTACTTAGTAAGTCTACACTAGTTTTGTTTAGCTGTCAAGAATGATTATAAAAAAACTGCATGTAAAATTCATGCAGTTAACTCGGTTCGTTTATTTTTAAGGCCCAACATATTGATCGTTGGCAAAGGTGCCCGCATAGATGGTTCCGTCAGCCATGGTCAGCGTACCTTTTCCATGCATCATGCCTTCTTTAAACTCCCCCACATAGGTGTTGCCCTGATCCGTCTTGGTTCCGTAACCATCCAGCTTGCCATACTTCCATTCGCCCTGAAATTTTGTTCCCTCATATCCAGTGGCTGTCCCCTGGCCATGCAGCTTGCCATCCTTCCATTCGCCTTCATAGATCACATTCTCAGAATACTCAAACTTGCCGTAACCGTTCGGCATGCCATTTTTCCATTCTCCGGTATAGACGCCACCACCAAAAGTATGGGTGCGAACGCAACCACTGGTTATCAACAGCAGACCTGACACCATTAATAACGTAACTAATCTTGAAATCATCTTTGTGCTCATTTGTTCCCCCTATTTTTTTGCATCCTTTTCTGCTGTCTCAGCTAATCAAGAATTATGATTTCATTATATCGCATCGAGAGCAGTTAATAAATATTAAAACGGCTCGTTGGGTAATAATTTACACATTTTTCTGATCAACCAAATAGATGAAGTCACCCAAGCAGTCAGCTGCCGATCAAAAACAGCGTTCGAATTAATACCATATACAGTCCCGTTCCGGCAGCAATGCTTAAAAAAACATTATTTCTGAGGCAATGAACAATAATCACCGCAGCCACACTTAATAGCTCTGCTAATCCATAGGGATAAGCAGTCAAAATCGTATTTCGCAAACAAAAAACCACCAATATAATCATGATTGCTGCCGGTAAAACCGTTCCCAGATAGCTGACCGTATCTGGTAATTTTTTTTTGCCGCCAAAAAACAGGAACGGCAGTGCTCGGGTAAAAATCGTTACCAGCGCTACCACTGCC
This sequence comes from Acetobacterium sp. UBA5834, assembly GCF_002435675.1. Lineage (NCBI taxonomy): Bacteria > Bacillati > Bacillota > Clostridia > Eubacteriales > Eubacteriaceae > Acetobacterium > Acetobacterium sp. UBA5834. The sequence continues at coordinate 3,235 of NZ_DJGY01000046.1, forward strand.
AATGCTTCGATGGTGCTGATCCAGTTAGTATTCATAGATGATCTCCTCTTCCCCGTCAATTGACGCTGGCTTACACTCTTTTACCGGTTGCATTTTTTGTCCAGCTGTTAATCTCGGTTTCATCATAATCAGCACCAGCACACTGAGGGTTAAGGCTGGCAAAATAAACTGATTGGGGCCCAGAATAGTATAAAATACCACGGCGCTGATTAACCCGGTAAGAGCTGGCCAGTGTGAATTCATCGACTTCCACTGATTCATGCAGACGGTAATAAAAAAAGCCGTCGCAGAAAATTCGATTCCAGTCAGATCATAGGGGATCAACTGTCCAAATAGAGCCCCTGCCAGACAGCTTAAAATCCAGACCAGATGCAGAATCAGGGTTATATAGAAATCACTCTGCCGGGCATCCACATCCACTGGATATTTAATATTACACAGGATGGAGTACACCTCATCAGTCAAGGTTACAACCATATATGGATACTTTCGTCCCATCTTCCGGAATCGCTCAATAAAGGCAAGACCATAAAAAATATGCCGGGCATTGACAAAAAAAGTCATCATCGCAATAGTACCCAGTGAAGCGCCAGCGGTAAGCAGCGAAACCATCACGATCTGCATCGATCCGGCATAAATAAAAAGACCCGAAATGAGTGACCACCCCGCGGTATAACCCGCCTCATCCATCAAAACGCCAAAAGCGATCCCAATAAACAAATATGGAAACAGTACCGGAATTGTTTGTTTAAAGGCAAAAATAAAACTCTTCATGAGACACTCCCTTACTATTTAGTGCGATTTTTGCTTTATTTTAACACGCAAAAATACGCCATACAATAAATTAAATGTATGGCGCACAAATTAACAGCAATCATCCAGAAGGTTTTTTAATATGATCAGTCCCTGTTCCAATTCAGCCAGGGTTTCCGGAGCACAGACCGACATCCGGACTGCCCGACTGGGGATACTATTGCCGACGGTAAATCGCTCGGCACCGTAAACTCGAACCCCCTGCTCCATTGCCAGCGCCTCAAAAACAGATCCGGTTATCGTCCCAGGCAACTCCAGCCACCGAAAGATGCTGGTTTCGTCGCCGTGACAGAGATAGTCGCTGAGGGTGCGATTTACCAATTGATTGCGCTGTCTGGCATTTTGCTGATGGCTTTTAATAAATTGATCCAGCTGGCCCGAGACAATAACCCGGGCTGCCAGCACGGCCATTAGCGGCGAAACGGAGATATTGAGGTTATACAAAGCCTTTGATACTTGTTTGCAATAGGCCTGGGGCACCGACAGATAGGCCATCCGTAAACCGGGTGCCAGGGTTTTTGACATACTGGCGATATAAATGGTCTGCTCCGGAGCAAAGGATGCCACGGCTGGCCGGGCATTTTCTGCCAGTAAATGATAGGCCCCGTCCTCGATGATAAAAATATTCTGCTCTCTGGCAATCTCTGCCAACGCACGACGACGGTCAATGGACATCGTATGAGTGGTGGGATTGTGATGATCCGGAATCAGATAAATCCCCTTAATGTTTTCATTGCGACAGCTATCCATCAGTGCATCACCATCCATTTCCCCATCACGATGACGAATGGGAATCAGCTGTATCCCCAACATTGAAGCAGTCGTTTTAAGCCCGGAATAGGTGTGGGGATCAGCTCCGATTTTGTCACCATGACGGCATAGTCCAGCCAGAATGGCTGATATGGCGTTTTGACCACCGTTGGAAAACAAGATGTTTGCCGGTGCTGGACAAAATCCTCCTTTTTCCATCAGCTTCACTGCCGTATCTTTCAACCAGATATTTGCGTTGGGTCGGCTGTAATTAAATAGTTTATCGGCATCAGCTTCGTTAAGCATATCTTTCAAACAACCAATGAGTGGCGAAAAGGTGGCTGTATCCGGAAAAACTGCGCCCAACTCAATCAGATTCCGGGGTTTATCATCTGGCAGCAGATAAGCATTAGCCAGGGCATCGAAGGACACAAAGGTGCCACTCCCGACAGTAGCACTGAGGAGCCCTTTTAACTCACAAACCTTGCAGGCCTTGGAGACGGTGCTGACATTAATATCCAGAAAATCTGCCAGTTCCCGCTGCGGTGGCAGCTTTGTTCCCGGTAAGAGCTTCCCGGTTTTGATGTCTTGCTCCATTTGCCGGGCCAGGGAGAGGTACAAGGGTTTTACCTGATGATTCAGGACGGGTTTCCAGGACATTGGATAATCTTCAAATGAATTAACTGGCATGGCTCTAACTCCTTTAAAACACTATTTTTCCCATTCTATCGAAAACCCCTGCAAACGTCAAGTTGGCAGGGGTTTTCTGGTTTAATCAAATCATGTTAATTTTTAATCATGATTTTTAATTCTTCGCAAGTTTTTTTAAGATCTCTAGTCAGAGCCTCGAGGTCTTCCACTTTTTCATCTGGAAATGCCTCACTCATCTCTACCCCAGGAATAGCCAGCAAATTATCCAGTTCATCATGGATGTCGCCCAGATTATCCTTTAGTTTATTGATCTGATTTTTTAAATCAATCCGTTCTTTGATTCCGTCCACCGTCAAAGCATCGTCATCCAGGCTGTATTCGGATACATCCTCAACCACCGTACAGTCAAAACCCAAAATTCTTTTTACTGTATTGGCAAAGGTTTTTTTTGCTTCTTCTTCCCCGTGCACCAGGAATATTTTTTTAGGTTTCTCTTTAAATCCTGACAGCCACTTCAGCAGATCATTTTTATCGGCATGGGCTGAGAATCCTTCCAGAAAATATATTTCGGCACTGACATGAATACGTTCACGGAGAATGCGAACGTACTTTTCACCACTGATAATTGCCCGTCCGGTGGTGCCTTCTGCCTGATAGCCGACAAAAATAATGCTGGATTTCGGTTTCCAGAGATAGTGTTTCAGATGATGTCGAACCCGACCAGCATCAGCCATTCCGCTGGAAGAAATAATGACCTTCGGTGAAGCATTCTCATTGAGGGCCTTGGACTGATCGATGCTCTTTGTAAAATTGAGATTTCTGAAATAAAAAAGTTCCTCGCCATTTTTGATCCGCTCTTTGATTGCATCATTGAAATAATGGGCATTTTTCCGGAAAATGGCCGTGGCATCAGTGGCCAAAGGGCTGTCAACATAGACGTTTACTTTGTCCAACTGATTCTGATGAAAGTCATGGTGGTCATAAAACAGTTCCAGTTCATGAATCAGATCCTGGGTTCTCCCCAGCGCAAAGGCCGGTACGACCACCGTCCCCCCCCGGGCCACTGTTTTAAAGATAATTTCCAGAAACCGCTTACCACTTTCCTGTTGTGTTTCATGGGCACGATCGCCGTAAGTCGTTTCCATAATCAGATAATCGGCCGCTGCAATCAGGGTCGGATTATTGAGCATTCGCTGGTTAACGGCTCCAATATCCCCAGAATAAACCAGCTTGGTGGTTTTTCCACCGTCCTCAATCCACATTTCGATGATAGCAGCACCCAATATATGGCCAGCTTCATTGAGACGAATCTTGATTTGGGAATTAATCTCAAAACATTGCCCATATGCTACCGGAAAGAAATACTGGGAGCAGCGGGCCGCATCTTCCTCGGTGTACAGCGGTTGAACCTGTCGCTGTCCGGAACGGCTTGTTCGTTTATTAATCCATTTCGCATCCATTTCGTGAATAGTGCCGCTATCCTGAAGCATGATATCGGCTATTTCGGCGGTTGCCCCGGTACAGTAAATTCTCCCGGTAAATCCCTGTTTAACCAGCAACGGAATCCGGCCGCAATGATCCACATGAGCATGACTTAATAGTATAAAATCAATCTCAGCAGGATCAAAATCAAAGGCCTGATAGTTTAATTCTTCCAGTGCTTCACTCCCCTGAAACAAACCGCAGTCCATGAGAAATTTACTGTGATCGGTCGTCACCAGATGACAGGAACCAGTGACAGACATCGCCGCTCCTAAAAATTTTATTTTCATTTTCTTACTCCTGTTCGTGTAATTTCCAATTCAAGCAGGTCGTATTTTTAAACAATTAACATAATCGCTATTTACACCCCCGCATTTTTTCTTGTAACGCTTTCCAATGCGGTGTTAAATCCCTGGAGTTTTTTATTGACACAGTCATAGATACTCCCATCCGGATAGTTGCCATCTGCATCCATTTTTCCTGCTGGAATACCCGTCAGAATTTCCAACCCCTCTTCGATATGATTGATGGCATAAATGTTGAAGCGTCCCTGCGCAACTGCCTCGATTACCTCATCTTTTAACATCAGATTAATGGTATTGCTGGCAGGAATGATAACACCCTGGTCTCCGGTTAGTCCAGCCGTCTGACAAACATCAAAGAAACCTTCGATTTTTTCATTGACACCCCCAATGGGCTGGATTTCACCGCGCTGATCCACCGAACCGGTAACAGCCAGACACTGCCGGATACCAACTCCTGCTAAACTTGAAATGATCGCATAGAGCTCGGCACTAGAGGCACTGTCCCCCTCGACGCCATCGTATAATTGTTCAAAGGTAATCTGGGCTGTCAATCCCAGTGGTTTATCCTGAGCAAACTTTCCGCCCAGATATCCGGCCAGCGTCAATACACCCTTGGAATGAATATTACCGCTCATTTCGGTTTCCCGCTCGATGTTCACGACCCCGCCGTGCCCCACATGAGTAATTGCAGTAATCCGGGAAGGTAGCCCAAATGTATAACCACCGGTCTGAATGATAAACAACCCATTAATCTGCCCCACTGTTATTCCCGTCGTGTCAATGATAATCCGTCGATCCGCAATCTCTTCCTGAATTTTTTCCTCCAACCGGTTAAACCGATAGTTACGATCATTGACGGCCTTTTTCACATGAACCATGCGCACGGTCTCACTACCGTCTGATTTTGCTCGGGCAATGGATTCATAGATAACCTCCCTGACATCGCCAAATCGGGTTGACAATTTTTTCTGGTTTCCCGCCAGTCGTGATCCATATTCAATGATACCGGCCAAACCGGTCTGATCAAAACAATGAACATCTTTTTCCTCGCAAATTCCACTGACAAAGGAAACATACTTACGAATATTCTCCTGATTACGGGGCATTTCTGAATCGAAATCAACTTTCACCTTAAAAAGCTCCCGGAAATCCTCATCACTGGAAAGAACCAGATAGAAAAGCGGACTACCAATGAGAATGACCTTAATGTTGAGTGGAATTGCTTCCGGTTTCAACGTAACCGTCGGAACGGTTCGATATTGCTCCCCAATATTTTCAATTACTGCAGCCCTGTTCCTGAGCATTTTTTTTAAAACATTCCAGACAAAGGGATCAGTCAGTAAATCTTTTGCCTGCAAAACCAGATACCCTCCGTTGGCCAGATGGATGGCTCCAGGTTTCACCATGGTAAAATCGGTATTAACCAGAAAAAGCTGACTTTTATACTCAATTTTTCCAAAGATATTGTAATAATATGGATTTGACTCCGTAATAACGGGTGCCCCCTGCAGATTTTCATTATTGATAAATAAATTGACGCGATAGCGATTATATGGATCAGTTTCACCCTGACCGGTAAACCCATTAAAAGTAACTGGACTGTCACCATCACTCTCCTGTTGATTTGTTTCATCCGGCTGATGAGTGGCAGGATGTGTTTCCTGATTAGTAAAGATGCCATAGCGATCTGCCACATCATGCAAAACATTATCGAGATACTCAACAATTTGTGAGGACGCCTGGTATTTTTCTTTTAATGAAACAATTAGTGGTTGCGCCCCACGATATGCTGTTTCTCTGGTCAGCTCGATAATTTGAGCAGTCATTTTTTTTTCGGCCTGTTGACCATCTGCCAATATTCGTTCCAACTTTTTGACCAATAGATAACGCTTTTCGTTGATGATATTGCGCTGTTCGTCGCTCAGGTTACTATACTCTTCCGGTTGATAGGGTCGGCCATCATAGAGTGGAATAAACACAAATTTCATCCCCACCGTTTTGACACCAAAACCATCCTCAAGTGCTTTCTGATTGATGATCATCACCAATTCTTCCATTTTAAGCTGATAGGTGTTAAAGATCCGATCTTTTTTGAGTTCACAATCGGTGCTTTCAAAATTTTTCCGAATTACATTTTTAAGTTCTAGAATCAGCTTGTCCATATCCTTCTGAAAGATCCGGCCCTTCCCTGCTGGCAGTGAAACCGCCAATGGTTTGTCCTTATTGCTGAAATTGTAAATATAACACCAGTCGTCAGGAACCGGACGCAAGGCTGCCGCCCGATTAACGACATCATTGGTGTACTCGCTCTTGCCCGTCCCTGATGGACCAACGACAAAAATATGATATCCATCATCCTCCATGGCAATACCAAATTCCATGGACTTGACTGCCCGTTCTTGTCCGGCAATCGCATCCAGGGGCGATACGTCCAGGGTCGAATTGCAGAATTTCAATTCTTCTGCGTTGCAGACTTTTTTTAGTTTATCGATGGGAACCCGATACTGATCATGTATTTTCATATCCTGCCACCTTTCCAATTTTGAAAGCAAAGAAAATCAACAGTCTCTTTTTCGTTAAACCTTTATTATATTGATATCCAACTTGTTTGAAATTACGCAAGTTTTGCAAATAAAAATGCACCATAGACGCATTTAGTCGACGGTGCATTTTGTTACTGCTTAAGGGTTTATTCTAATTATTCATCTGTTTGTTGATCTATCGCAATTGAAACTGGTCAATCATCTGTTTTAACAGAATCGACTGGCCGGAAAGCTCTTCGCTGGCTGCTGCACTTTCTTCTGCCGTGGCCGAGTTCTGCTGGACAACCTGGGCAACCTGTTCAACGCCCATGTTAATCTGAGCAATGCCGGTGGCCTGTTCATTGGATGCTTCGGCAATGTTACCGATCAAATCATTGAC